>NZ_CP046056.1:2542500-2827114 GCF_016132445.1 Venatoribacter cucullus
TGTCATGGTTCGCTCTTGATTATCGGGTTGTAAAGAAAGGTGGGTGAACATACCTGATCATTGGGCAAAATCAAGTTCAGGGGGTAAAATGCCGGCGTTTTGTTTACACTCGTACAGCATTTAAATGTTTCAAAAATAACAAGGACAAGCATCTGATTATGGCTTTGTCGGGACGCCTGCAGTATTTCCCTGCCACACATCTTGTTGGTTTAGCTCTGGCGGCCATAGTACTGACCTTAATCGCGTTATGGCCGGCCAGCACCGATCATGCACGACTGGAAGAAACCCGTTACGTTATTGAAATGCCGGAACCGGCAGAACTGATTCCGGAAGCGCCACCGGTGCGCTGGGAAACCGATGAAATACGTTCCGGTGACAGCCTCTCTACCCTGTTCAACCGCCATAACCTCAGTGCTGCCGATGTTATCGACATTGCCGCCATCGCCCCACGGGGTGCATTGACACTGCGGCCGGGGCAGAAAGTTCACTGGGTACGGACCCAAAACAACAGCGTGCAACAGCTACAGCTGGAAGTAACGGCACTGGCCCGGCATAGCTTCAGCCGCAATACGGAAGGGTCACTGGTATACGAACTGCAAGAACGTGATGCCGATTATCTGCCCCGCCACGCCAGCGTCGTGATTAAAAACTCCTTATTTCTGGATGGTAACCAGGCCGGTATTCCGGACCAGATCCTGATTGAAGTAGCGGCTATTTTTGGCTGGGATATCGACTTTGCGCTGGATATCCGCCAGGGCGACAGCATCAGCCTGATTTACGACGAAGTGTTTGTCGATGGCGAGCGCATCAGTAACGGCAACATCAAAATTGCCCGCTTCAATAATCAGGGCCGGGAAATCACCGCCATCCGCTTTACCGATGACAAAGGCAATACCGGCTATTACAACCCGGCCGGCCAAAGCATGCGTAAAGAGTTCCTGCGCAATCCCATCGACTTTGCCCGCATCAGTTCGCGCTTTAACCCTAACCGTCGGCATCCGGTACTGAATACCATCCGGGCCCATAAAGGCACTGACTACGCGGCGCCGACCGGCACACCGATTAAAGCCACCGGCGATGGCCGCATTATCCATGCCGGCAAAAAAGGCGGTTACGGTAACACCGTGATTATTCAGCACGGCAGCACTTATAAAACCATTTACGCCCATTTAAGCCGTTTTAACCGCAACACCCGGGTCGGCCGTAGCGTTAAACAAGGCCAGATCATTGGTTACGTAGGCAGTACCGGCCTGGCCACCGGCCCGCATTTGCATTACGAGTTTCTGGTTAATGGTGTGCACCGGGACTCGCTGCGCATTCAGCTGCCCAAAGCACAATCCATTCCGGCCAGTCAGAAAGACGCCTTCAACAAGCACAGTGACAGCCTGTTAACCATGCTGGACAGTTTTGGCGACGGCATCACCAATCCGGTCGGGGCACGTCAGTGACGCTGTATATCGGCCTGATGTCCGGCACCAGCGCCGATGGTATGGATGCCGCACTAATTGACTACGATGCTGGCGTCACCTTAAAAGCTGCGCTGTGCCTGCCTTACACCGATGATTTCCGCCAGCAGCTGCGCGATGCGGCCATCAGCGCCAGCGCCGACATCCGCTATCTTGCTCAACTTGATCGCCAGATTGCTGTGCATTCCGTGCGGGCCGTACAGACACTGCTGCAACAACAGCAACTGTCCGCCAGTGCCATTACAGCCATTGGTTCACACGGCCATACCCTGCGCCATCAACCACAACCGCAAGGCTTCAGCTGGCAAATCGGCGACCCGTCCTGGATTGCCGAACACACCTGTATTACTTGTGTGGCCGATTTTCGCCGCCGCGACATTGCCGCCGGCGGCCAGGGCGCGCCTCTGGTACCGGCCTTTCACCGGGCTTGTCTGCCGGCGGGCAGCATGGTGCTGAACATTGGCGGCATTGCCAACCTAAGCATTCTGCCGGCCACGGGGGGGCGGCTGATCGGTTTTGATACCGGCCCGGGCAACGCCCTGCTGGACGAATGGTGTCAGCAAGTGTTCCACCGCAGTTGTGATGCCGGCGGCCAGCTGGCCGCACAGGGGCAGGTTCTGCCGGATCAGCTGCTGCAATGGCTGGATCACCCTTACTTCCGCCAGCCGCCACCGAAGAGCACCGGGCGGGAAATGTTCCGCCTGGATGCGCTGGGTGACCTGACCGCACTGAATCCGCTGGATGTTCTGACCACGCTCACCGAACTGACTGCTGTGAGCATCCGTAACGCGGTGCAGCACTATGGCCACCGGCACGGGGAATTACTGATCTGCGGCGGCGGTATTCACAACCACTATTTATTACAACGGCTGCAGGCGTTATTGCCAGCGCTGCGCATCGGCAGCACCGCTGACTATGGTGTGGCTCCGGACTGGCTGGAAGCGATGGCATTCGGTTGGTTAGCCGCACGCACGCTGAACCAGCTGAGTGGCAATGCTCCGGATGTTACCGGCGCCAGCGGAGAGAGAATTCTGGGGGGAATTTATCCGGCCTGACGACCGGACAGATCCGCGGGATCAGATAGAAAAGGACGAACCACAACCACAGGTTGAACTGGCGGCCGGGTTGGTAACCACAAAACGAGAACCTTCCAGCCCTTCTTTATAGTCCAGTACCGAGCCGACCAGATAGCCATAACTCAGCACATCGACCAGCACCCGCACGCCATCGAGCTCAATCAGCGTATCGTCTTCGGCACGCTCATCATCGAAGGTAAAACCGTACTGAAACCCGGAGCAGCCGCCACCGGTGACAAAGACGCGCAAACACAGCTCGTCATCAGCCTCTTCCTGCAACAGCTCACGGATTTTTGTTTCAGCCGCCGCCGATAATTCGATCGGGCTGGCTTGTTGTACTGCACTCATACGGATTCCGGATTTAGTAAACCTGCGGCGATTATCTGTTTATCCGACTGTTTCAGTCAACTTTAGCCTCAGCGGCAACGTCAGACTCCGGCTTTTTCCGGGAATCGCCTTTGGCCTGATGATGCAGTTTGCCGTTAACCTCCGCACCCAGCACCATTTCCATGGCCAGGTAGTAAACATCACCACTGACCTGGGCTTTTTTCGCCAGCTCAATGTATTCACTGGCATGTACGTCGCCAATCACGCGACCATTAATAATCACGTTCGGTGCCGTAATCTGGCCCTCAACACGGCCTTTATCACTGATGCGCACCACCGCACCACTGCCGGGTTCTGCGACCAGATTCCCTTTAATGACACCATCCACATGCAGGCCACCGGTGAACTTCACATCGCCGACAATTTCAGTTTTTACTGAAATCAGTGTGTCGTAATGGGTATTCGCACCCTTATCTTTACTGCTGAACATGAAGCCTCTCCTTACTGGGGCCAATCGATGGTTTGTTCGACACGCTGTGCCTTGCCGCCCGTTGACTGCAAGACAACCTGCACTTGTTCCGGTACAAATTGTTCCGGCAGTTGCAGTTCTCCGGAAATTTCCTGGAAATAACGGAAACGGAATTTTACACCCAGATCGGTCACTGAACTGTCCAGATCACGCAGCGGCAGAATCACCCGCTCACCATTGCGCAAACCGACAAAATTCACCGCCGCCAGCCCGGAAATATACGAGCTGTTATCCGCCACCTGCGTAAGCATGATGGAATAACGGAAACTACCGACATTTTCCAGCGCGGCAATATCAATTTTACTGACCCGCAGGCCGCGATCATTGCTGCTGGGCGCCATGATTCCTTTATAGAAGGAAACCTCTTCCTCCAGTGTGGAAATCTGCGCTTTCAGTTCCTTGACCGTCTGCCGGATACCTTCGGTGGCTTTGCGATCAACCTCGCCACCTTTTTCCAGCACATTAACGCGCTGGGTGAAGCTGGCAATGCTGCGTTCGGCCGCCTGCAGTTCGGAACTCAGAGAGTCACGCTCCAGCGTCAGCTGCTGAATCCGGCTCATGCTGTCGTACAAACCGCCGTAATAGCCACCAACACCCACCAAAGCAATCAGCAGCAAGAAATAAACAGCGCGGCGAAATCGTTCCCAGGGCTGATACTGGCGTATCACCAGCCGTTCCTGTTGGCTTCCTTTTACCACCGCCATAAGCTGTTACTCTCCTCTGTTGTTGTCATTCAGTGAATCAGGGTAGCAAAGCTACCTGTTGCAGACCGGCATTTTCAGCCAGACCAAACATAATGTTCATATTCTGCACCGCCTGACCGGAAGCCCCTTTGACCAGGTTATCAATCACTGACAGCACAATAATTTGGCCAGTCGCGGCATGATAATGCACGGCGATACGGCAGACGTTGCTGCCCTTCACACTGCGGGTGGCCGGATGGCTGCCGGCCGGCATCACATCCACGAAAGGTTCGTTGGCATAACGCTGCTCGTACAATGCCTGCAGTTTTTCCTGGGTCAGGCCCGAAGCGCTGGCGTACAAGGTCGAGTGAATGCCCCGGATCATCGGCGTTAAATGCGGCACAAAGGTCAGCTGCACTTCTTTACCAGCCGCGCGCTTCAGGCCCTGACGGATTTCCGGCAAATGCCGGTGGCCTTTTACGGCATAGGCCATCATCGATTCACTGGCTTCACACAGCAGCGAACCAACACTGGCACCACGGCCGGCACCGGATACGCCGGACTTACAGTCGGCAATCAGCATCTGCTCACCGAGCAGATTGTTTTCCAGCAGCGGCAGCAAGCCCAGCTGCACCGAGGTCGGGTAGCAACCCGGCACCGCAATTAAGCGGGCCTGTTTGATCTGTTCACGGTTCACTTCCGGCAAACCATACACGGCCTGCGGCAGAATACCCGGCGCGCCGTGTGGCTGACCGTACCACTGCGCCCATTCATCGGCGTCCTGCAAGCGGAAGTCGGCAGACAAGTCGATAACCCGGGCGCCGGTATTCAGGATTTCTTCCGCCATGGCATGGGCAACACCGTGCGGGGTGGCAAAGAACACCACATCGCATTCGCCCAGCTTCTGCACATCCGGCACGCTGAATTGCAGATCGGTATGGCCGCGCAGGTTGGGGAACATATCGGCAACGCGCACGCCTTCTTCGCTGCGCGAGGTGATCACTTTCAGCTCCACGTCCGGATGATTGACCAGAATTCTGAGCAATTCGACCCCGGTATATCCGGTGCCACCAACGATACCGACTTTAATCACGCCCTGTTCCTCACTGATGTCTGGCCGCCGCAGCGGTTAAAAAAATTCAGATGGGTATAATACTGATTCGCGCACTCCGATGACACCATAGCAATCCGTTTTGCACCCGCTAAGGAAAAAATCACCCGTGAAGCTGCAACAGCACTGGCAAAACCTGATCGCTCTGTCGGACAACCAGATTGGCCTGGCGTTGCTGGCATTATTGGCCGGGCTGGCCAGTGCCCTGGTGATTACCCTGTTCCGGCTGGCCATCGAGTGGCCCCTGATTTACAGCTTTGGGCTGGATAATCCTGAACACCTCGAACAACTGAGCCAATGGACACGCGTTGCCTTATTGCTGAGCGGCGGCGTCCTGCTGATCGTTATTTTCCAACGCCTGCCACCGGCGCAACGCAGCGTAGGCGTTACCCATGTGCTACAACGTATGGAGCTGCATCAGGGCTATATGCCACGCAGCAATATGCTGCTGCAATGGCTGGCCGCCGTGATTGCCATTGTCAGTGGCCACAGCGGCGGCCGTGAAGGGCCGGCCATTCACCTGGGGGCCGGTACCGCCAGCCAACTGGGCCAGGCCGCCGGGCTGGCCCATCACCGCCTGCGCATTCTGGCCGGAGCCGGGGTCGCCAGTGCCATTTCGGCTTCTTTTAATACGCCCATGGCCGGGGTGATTTTTGCCATGGAAGTGGTGCTGCTGGAATACAGCATCCGGGGTTTTATCCCCATTATTCTGGCGTCGGTGGCTGGTGCCATTGTCAGCCGCGTCGTGTTTGGCAGCGCCACCGCCTTTGATGTGCCGGCGCTGGATATGCATTCACTGCTGGAAGTGCCCTTTATTCTGCTGCTGGGTTTATTAGCGGGTGTCGTGGCGGCCGGCTTTATCCGGCTGATGACACAACTGCAACGGCTGAACAGCTTGCCGCTGGTCGTTAAATGGGGCGGCTTAACCCTGACCACGGTGCTGCTCAGCCTGTATTTACCCGAAGTGCTGGGCATTGGTTACGACACCGTAAACGATGCGCTGGCCGGCAAAGTCGTTATCGGCATGCTGGCCGGCTTATTACTGGCGAAATTATTTCTCGGGGCCTGGGCTGCCGCCGTCGGTTTTCCGGTCGGGCTGATCGGCCCCACATTATTTATCGGCGCCGCGCTGGGCGGTTTATTCGGCCAGCTGCTGGCCAATTTGTTCAGTAGTCTGCCGCTGTCGGTCGGTTTTTACGCCATGCTCGGCATGGGCGCATTAATGGGCGCCACCCTGCGCGCACCGCTGGCGGCTCTGGTGGCGCTGCTGGAGTTAACCGCCAACCCCAACATTATTATGCCGGGCATGCTGGTGATCGTGGTTGCCGGCTTAGTGGTGAGTGAAGGCTTCCGCCTGCCGTCAGTATTTGAGGCGCAACTGGGTGGCGGCCACAATTACCAGTTGCCACAGCCGGTACAGCAGATGCTGCGCAATACCTGGGTGGCAGAAGTAATGCAGCAATCTTTTGTCAGCACGCCGGTGGAGATCACCACCGAAGCGGCCGGCTTTATGCTGCAACGGGAGCCGGACTGGTTACTGCTGGAACAGGAAAATCTGATCATGCCACCGTCGGCACTGGCCGAAGCCCTGCAACAGCAGGAGGCCGACAACAACAGTGACCGTATTAACCTGCTGAAAATTCCTGCCGACCGGGAACCGGTGGCGCGTATTTCTCTGAAAGCCAACCTGCAGGATGCCTTAGACCTGATGCAGCAGCATGACCTACAATGGCTGGCCGTTTACCGTGATAACGAACTGACCCGCTGCGCCGGACTGGTATCGCGTACGCACATTGACCACTTTTATCAATACCAACCGCGAGGCCGCTGATGACCTTCCTGTACGTCAAAGCTTTTCACATTATTGCCGTGGTTACCTGGTTTGCCGCTATTTTTTACCTGCCGCGCCTGTTTGTATACCACGCCAGTGCTGATGACCAGGTATCACGCGAGCGCTTTAAAATTATGGAGCGCAAACTCTACCGCGGCATTATGACTCCTTCGATGGTAGTGGTGGTGGCATTGGGCAGCTGGCTGATCAGTTTTAACCCGCAGTACTACCTGATCGAAAGCCACTGGCTGCACGCCAAATTAACTCTGGTTACTCTGCTGATTGTTTACCACTTTTATTGCGGCCACTTATTAAAAGTGTTCCGCGACGACAACAACCAGCGCAGCCATGTTTTTTATCGCTGGTTTAATGAAGTCCCCGTTTTTCTGCTGATCGCCATTGTTATTCTGGCCATCGTCAAACCCTTTTAATGCGTAAGAAAAAGAGAATTGTATGACCTATTCCATTACCCAATCCGAAGCTTTATTTGCCGCCGCTCAGAAACACATTCCCGGTGGCGTGAACTCGCCGGTCCGTGCCTTTAAAGGTGTGGGCGGCACCCCGATTTTCTTCGACCACGCCAAGGGCGCTTACGTATTTGATGCCGACGGCAACCGCTACATTGATTACGTCGGCAGCTGGGGGCCAATGATTCTGGGCCACAGTGCCGATGAAATCCTTGATGCCGTAAAAGCACGCATGGACAAAGGCCTGAGCTTCGGCGCACCGACCCATATCGAAATCGAAATGGCGGAAGAAGTGTGCAAATTAATTCCGTCCATGGACATGGTGCGCATGGTGAACTCCGGCACCGAAGCCACCATGAGTGCCATCCGTCTGGCGCGGGGTTTTACCGGCCGTGACAAACTGGTGAAATTCGAAGGCTGCTACCACGGCCACGCCGACTCCCTGCTGGTAAAAGCCGGCTCCGGCATGCTGACCTTAGGTGTGCCGACCTCGCCGGGCGTACCGGCTGCCGTGGCCGCCAACACCATTACCCTGGACTACAACAACCTCGACAGCGTCAAAGAATGCTTCGCGCAAATGGGCGATGAAATTGCCTGCGTGATCATTGAGCCGGTGGCCGGCAACATGAACTGCATTCCGCCAAATAAATCCTTCCTGCAGGGCCTGCGGGAGCTGTGCACCGTGCATGGCATCGTGCTGATTTTTGATGAAGTAATGAGTGGTTTCCGCGCCGCCCTGGGTGGCGCGCAGGAATATTACGGCATCGTGCCGGACATGACCTGCCTGGGCAAAGTCATCGGCGGCGGTCTTCCAGTCGGTGCCTTTGGTGGTAAGCGCGAAATTATGGAATATCTGGCGCCGCTGGGCCCGGTGTATCAGGCCGGGACCTTGTCCGGCAACCCGCTGGCCATGGCCGCCGGTCTGGCGATGCTGAAAGCCATTCAGAAGCCCGGTTTCTACGACCAGCTGAACGCCCGCGTGCAATTATTGCTGAACGGTCTGCAGGCGGCGGCCGATGCGCACGGTATTCCCTTTACCCACAACAGCGCCGGTTCCATGTTCGGTATTTTCTTCACCGAACTGCAAAAAGTGACCACCTACCGCGATGTGGCTGACCACTGCGACACCCAGCGTTTCAATCAGTTTTTCCACGGCATGCTGAAAGAAGGTGTGTATCTGGCACCGTCAGCGTTTGAAGCCGGCTTTATGTCCATCGCCCACAGCGAACAGGACATTCTGGAAACCATCGCCGCCGCCGACCGGGTAATGGCGACACTGAAATGATCTGGCTCGGTTCTGTATTACTGCTGAGCGCCAGTGCGTTATTGCTGTGGCTTAACCGCCCGGCCGCGCACTGGCCAGGCGCTGCCGCGGCTCGCTTTGCCGCGGCGCTGATCACAGCGCTGTACGCCCTGCTGGCTCCCTGGCCGGCCAGCGAACTGACCACCAGCCAGTTATTACTGCAACAACTCAGCCTCTATGCCGCGCTGCCGCTGCTGTTATCGGTGGCGGCCGCCACCGCGTTTGGCTATGACTGGTCGCGGATGATCTGGGGACGGGTGTTACTGGGCTGGTGCGTGGTGTTTGAATTGTGCCGGCGCAACGATGTGCTGGCAGCCTGTCTGCAGCTGGAAATTCTGGCGGGTCTGCTGATTACCCTGCTGCCGCTGATGATTAATCGTCGTGTTATTTATTCCGCGTTGCTCTGCAGCACTGGCTGGCTGATTCTGGTGGCTGGCGTCTGGCTGCAACCCGCCTGGCTGAGCCCGCTGATTATTCTCACAACAGCGCTTTTACTGATATTTATCAATCCGGCGCAACGACAGCAAACAACCCGTTAACTAAAATTAAACGGCTGCCGATAACGTCAGCAGGTTTAAGAGGTTGTTACGGGTATGAGCACACTGCGCGATGAATTTTATCAACAAGCCGACCGTTTTTTTCTGGGCGTTACCAGCGCCCTGTTTGGCGTGTCATTATTATTAGCCAACTGGTACAACACCTGGACCGTGGCCTTGGTTATCGGTCTGCCCGCCGTGTTAGTTCCATATCTGGTCAGTAAGCTATCCCCCGGCAGCCGACTATCACGCATCGCTTATGCTGCTGCGCTGATGATTTTAACCGGCCTGCACATCCATCAGGCGCACGGCCTGCTGGAAATGCACTTCGGTATTTTTGCCCTGCTGGCACTGCTGCTCTATTACCGCGATTCGCTGCCCATTCTGGTCGCTGCCGGCGTTATTGCGGTGCACCACCTGCTGTTTAATTATCTGCAGGAACAGGGCAGCAATGTGTGGGTGTTTGAGTCGCGCACCGGCATCGACATTGTGTTGCTGCACGCCGTGTTTGTGGTGGTGGAAGCTGCCGCCCTGGTGTATCTGGCGCGTAAAAGCTGGCAGGAGTTTCAGCAAAACATGGAACTGGCAGAAATCGGCCAGCACATTTCCCGTGAAGGCGAAGTGGATCTGACGTTCCGCATTAACAACCCGGAAGGCCGCTTCACCCGCTCGTTCAATGATTTTTTCGCCTTAATGGAACAACTGGTGCGCGAAGCCAACCAGATGTCGGCACGCCTGCAGGAACTGAGCGACACCTTCCGTACCTCCACTCAGGCCATGAACGATGGCGCACAACGGCAATTTCATGAAACCGATATGATTGCCACTGCCACGGAAGAAATGAATGCCGGCATGCAAACCATGCAGCAGCACGTTAATGAAGCCGCTCAGCATACTGAAACCGCCGAAACCCTAAGCCGCCGCAGCGGTGACAGCATGGCGCACAGCAGTCGCGATATTCAGCAACTGGCGGGCGATATTCAGCGCGCCAGCGAGGTTATTCATAACCTGCATGCCGAGAGCAATAACATCGGCACGGTATTGGCCGTGATCCGTGGTATTGCCGAGCAAACCAACCTGCTGGCGCTGAACGCCGCCATTGAAGCCGCCCGTGCCGGTGATCAGGGCCGGGGGTTTGCTGTGGTGGCGGATGAAGTCCGCACATTGGCATCGCGTACGCAAAACAGCACTGAAGAAATTCAGCGCATGATTGAACGCTTACAGAAAGGCTCCACCGAAGCGGTGAACGCCATGACCGCCAGCCGTGAGGGCGCGGAAAAAAGCGTGCAGCAAATTCACAGCAGCACCGAAGACCTTCAACAAATGGCGGCCGCCATGGCTGAGATTTATGCCATGAGCCATCAGATTGCCCGCGCCATGGACGAGCAGGGCCGTGCGATTGCGGAGGTAACCGGTAATCTGGCGGTGATCCGCGACATCAGCGAACAAACCTCCGGCCAGAGTGCCGCGGCGGCCACCGATTCCGGGCGTTTGTCGGCCATGGCCAAAGACTTACGCAGCCTGCTGAAACAGTTCCGCGTCAGCGGCTAGCGGTTAAACAGCGGCGTTTAACAGGACAGATTAATAGGATTGCTGACGGGCGGCATCGGCTTCTGCCGGTCGCCCCTGAGCGTCCAGCGCTTCCGCCAGCAGGGCATACAGGCGCCGCTTTAACGCTGCATCTTCACCGGCAAACACCAGCGCCCGGCGCAATAAGTGCTCGGCCTGTTGCGGTTCATTCTGCTGCAGTCGCACCCAGGCCTGACGATAAAAAATGGCCGGATTACGCGGCTGAATCTGGCGCGCCTGATCCAGGTACGTATGCACCCGGTCCCAGCGCCGTTGTTGCCGGGCCTGCTCGGCCTGCCGCAATAAACTGGCCACCGCCGGATGATGCTGGCCTTCGTCCAGTGCGGTTAAGGTGCCCGCCTGCCAGTCGGGCAAATCGTCGGCACCAGCCGGCTCTTCCAGTTGCCGCAGGGGCGAAGGCGCGCAACCGGCCAGGGCCAGTAACAGGCTCAGAACAACCAATCGAACCATGAACGTTTTTCCTTTATCGGATGGTCAGCAGCAGGTGCGCTGACGCAGGGCGTTACCCCGGCCGGCATGCGACTGGCGGGCATGGGGTAACGCGCTCCCCCACAACCTTCGCCCTGCACGCGGCCAAGATTATCCACCGTTATCCACGACCAGGGGATAGCTGGCAAGGGTTCACTGCCCATTTTCACAAAAGCATCCCGCCACACCGGCAGTGCCGCGCCGCTGCCGGCAAAGGGCATCGGCTCGTTATCATCACGCCCTACCCACACCACCCCCACATGCTGGTTATCGAAACCGGCAAACCAGGCGTCGCGCTGGTCATTACTGGTGCCGGTTTTGGCCGCCAGCGGCAAGGACAACGCCGGCGCCAGCGCTTTGGCGGTGCCGCGCTCAGCCACCTGCTCCAGCCCCCAGCGCAGCCAGCGCATCAGGCTGGCATCAAAGCGTTGCTCACCGCGCAAACCGTAGGACGACAGCGTCTGCCCCTGCAGATCGGTAACCGCTTCAATACTGCGCAACGGCATCACAAACCCCTGCGAGGCGATGCCCTGGTACAAACCCGCCACCTGCAGCGGCGACATCGGAATGGCACCCAGCAACATCGACGGATAAGGCGGTACCTCGTCTTCCAGCCCCAACCGGCGGAAGGTATCGGCTACTTTGCTCAACCCCACATTCATCCCCAGCCGGGCGGTGGACTGGTTCAGCGACAGCGCCAGCGAATCCACCAGCGGCACCGGCCCGTAAGAGCGGCGGTTATAGTTTTGCGGCTGCCACAGCTGACCACCGGGCCCGGATACCGTCACTTCTTTGTCTTCAATCAGCGTGCCCCAGTGCCAGCGGCCACTGTCCAGTGCCGCCAGAAACACCACGGGCTTAGACAGCGAACCAATCGCCCGCCGGGCATTCAGGGCCCGGTTGAAGCCAAAAAATTCAGCCTCGCGGCCACCCAGTAACGCCCGCACTTCGCCGCCATCGACACTGGTAATAACAGCCGCGGTCTGCAACTGGCCGCGTTGTTGCGGATGGCGTTGCTCCAGCCGTTGCAAATGGGCAGCGGCCGCGCCTTCCACCGCATGCTGGGCCCAGGGATCGAGGGTGGTGAAAATATGCAGGCCTTCGCTCTGCAGATCTTCCAGCCGGTAGTCGCGTTGTAATTGCCCCCGCGCCAGCTCCAGAAAGGCCGGATACTCACGCTGGCCAGCGCGGTTGGCATCGGCCGTCTGCAACGGCTGCGCCTGAGCACGGATGCGCTCGGCGCTGGTGATAATCTGCTGGTTTTCCATTAACGCCAGCACCAGATCACGGCGCTCTTTGGAGCGTTGCGGATTGCGGCGCGGGTTGTAATAAGAAGCCCCTTTCACCAGCCCCACCAGGGTGGCGATTTCGGCATGGTCGAGTTCGTTCAGCGGTTTACCGAAATAAAAGCGCGACGCCAGCCCGAAGCCATGAATGGCCCGGCGGCCGGCCTGGCCCAGATACACTTCATTTAAATAGGCCTGCAGAATCTCTTCTTTGCTGTAGTGCAGCTCCAGCAGCAAGGCCATTAAGGCTTCCTGACCTTTGCGGATAAGAGTGCGGTCACTGCTGAGGAAGAAGTTTTTTACCAGCTGCTGGGTCAGGGTGGAGCCGCCCTGCACCACACCGCCGGCCTGCAGGTTGGCCACCAGCGCGCGGGCAATACCGCGCAACGAAATACCAAAGTGGTCAAAAAAAGCTTTGTCTTCGGTGACGATCAGCGCCGCGACCAAAGCCGGCGGCACATCCTCCAGCCGCACCAGCTGACGGTCTTCGTTATGCGCCGGAAAAATCCCGCCAATGTATTGTGGTTCCAGCCGCACAATGGGCAGCGACTCTCCATTTTCACGGATCTCCGCCACCCGGTTATCCTGCAAGCGCACCGCTAACCGCCGCGCCGGCTCCGGGCCATCCCAGAACGGAAAGGCGCGGCGATGAATGCTGAACACCAGCCCTTCACGCCGATAAGTGCCGGCCCGCCCGGTATCGCTCACCGCCCGGTAATCGGCCCACTGCAGTTCGGCACTGAGCTGTTCCGGGCTTAACAAGCGCCCGGGGTACAGGGTTAGGGGGCGCGCGTACACCTTGGCCGGCAAGGTCCATTTATTGCCATCGAAGCGCGCCCGCACCTGGGCATCCAGCCATACCAGCCAGACACTCAGCAATACCAGCCCCAGCAGGGCAAGGCGCAGCAGCCACACCAGCCAGCGCGGCCAGCGGGTGGCCGCAGAGCGGGCAGGTTTCCGTGATACAGGTTGACGGCGTGGCACAGTGACTCCGGAACAATAAAAAACAGGGCGGCATCATAACAGCGACGTTATGACCGTGATAACCCGCGTATTACGCCCCGCAGACCAGCGCCTGTGGCGCAAAAACATTGATCGTGACAATCCAATCTATTGTCTGTATTTTTCGCCGGATATTGCCATTATTGCGCGCTGCAATTGCCCCCCAACGACCATCCGGCCTGCCGGTAGAACGATGAGAACAAACAAATATGACAACAGATGCCCTGGTTGAAAGCCTCGCCGAACCTGTTGCCGCGGTGGCAGAAGCCGCCGCCGTTGAGCCCACTGCCCTCAGTCTTATTCCGCCGGTATTGGTGTTGTTGTTTGCCGTGTGGCTGAAACGTCCGATTCTGGCACTGGTGCTGGGGTCGGCCGCTGGTCTGCTGCTGTTGGGTGGTTCACCGCTGGATTCCTTATTCAACCTGGGCGATACCTCGTTGCGGGTAATGCAGGACGAAACCATCGGCTGGCTGATTCTGGTCTGTGGTGGCTTTGGTGCCCTGATTGCCCTGCTGGTGCACACCGGTGGTGCCTTTGCCTTTGGCCGCATCGCCCAGCAATACGCCAGCGGCCGCAAGCCTTCGTTATTAATGACCTACTTCCTCGGTCTGCTGATTTTTATCGACGACTACCTGAATGCGCTGGCCGTGGGTGAAACCATGAAACGCATTACCGATAAATTCAAAGTATCGCGGGAAATGCTGGCCTATGTGGTGGATTCCACCGCCGCCCCAATGTGCGTACTGGTGCCTATTTCGACCTGGGCGATTTTCTTCGGTGGCTTACTGGTGGCCAATGGTATTGCGCCGGAAACCGACCCCAATGGCATTAAAACCTATATGTCGGCCATTCCTTATATGCTCTACGCCTGGCTGGCGCTGATTATCGTGCCGCTGGTTATTTTCGGCATTATTCCGTTGCTGGGCCCGATGAAAAAAGCCGAACTGGCGGCCCAGCAGGGTGGTGTTCTGCGCGATGCCTTACCGGCGGCCACCGCTGCCGATACCCCGGCCACCAGCGATGACTTTGCCGTGGAAGCCTTTGAAGAAGAGTTCGACGCCGCCAATAAAAAAACCGGCCGTCTGCATAACTTCCTGCTGCCGATGCTGATGCTGATTGGTTTTACCATCTGGTTTGATGCCGATATCTGGCCGGCCCTGATTCTGACCTTTATTGTGACCATTCCGATGTATATGGTGCAGCGCCTGATGCCCTTCACCGAAATGATGGAAACCATGATGCACGGTTTTAAAACCATGCTGCCGGCCATCTGCACGGTGATTGCGGCCTTTGTATTCAAAGATATTTCCGACCAGCTCGGTCTGCCACGTTACGTTATCGACAACATGGCCCCCTACATGACCCCGCAAATGCTGCCGGCACTGGTGTTCGTCGCCATGGCGGTGCTGGCCTTTACCACCGGTTCCAGCTGGGGCATTTTTGCGGTGTCTATTCCTATCGTGATGCCACTGGCGGTAGCGGTAGAAGCCGACATTCCGCTGGTAATCGGTGCGCTGCTGTCGGCCAGCTCGTTCGGTAGCCAGGCCTGTTTTTACAGTGACTCCACCATTCTGGCGGCGCAGGGTTCCGGCTGTGATCTGGTCAGCCATGCGGTTACCCAGCTGCCCTACGCATTAATCGGTGCAGTGCTGGCGTTCTTCGGCTTTATTGTTCTGGCGCTGTAATACCAACAGCGCTCGCCGGACGGGAAGCCCTGAACCCCACCGGCGTGCTAAATTAGCCCTTCTTTTCCGCACCGGAGCCCGGCCCTATGTTGCCCGCCAGCCTCGCTGCCCACTGGCAGCAGATTCAGACCCAACTGACCGACCACGGCGTACACCACGGGCTGGACTGGCCGGGATTATGGGCACAACTGCCGGAACAACAACAGCAACAGGCGCAGCGGGTACTGACCATCAGCCGCTATGTGGCCGATGCCCTGCCCCGTGAAGCCGCCTGGTTTACCAGCGCCCTGCTGGAAAACCGTTTTCTGCAACCCCTTACCCGTCCCACCATTGCCCGTTGGCTGGATGAACTGAGTGCCGGCGCCAGCAGCGAAGACGACTGGAGTAAAGCCCTGCGCAAACTGCGCCGCCGCGCCATGGTACAGATTATCTGGCGCGACCTGTTACGGCTGGCGCCTACTCTCGAAACCACCCGCGCGCTGTCCGACCTGGCCGATGAATGTGTGGTGCGCTCGCTGGATTTTTTAACCGACATTCTGGCCGCACGTCATGGCCGCCCCATGGGCCGCCAGAGCGGTGCCGAACAAAGCATGCTGGTGCTGGGCATGGGCAAACTGGGCGCCTATGAACTGAATTTAAGCTCTGATATCGACCTTATTTTCACCTACCCGGAAAGTGGCGATACCAGCGGCCCCAAGGTCATCAGCAATCAGGAATTTTTCGTTAAGCTCGGGCAAAAACTCATTCAGGCGCTGGATAAACCCACCGCCGATGGTTTTGTATTCCGCACCGATATGCGCCTGCGCCCCTACGGCCAGAGCGGCCCGCTGGTAATGAATTTCCGTTCGCTGGAAGAGTATTACCAGGACCAGGGCCGCGACTGGGAACGCTACGCCATGGTGAAGGCGAGGGTAATGAACGGCGAACACCAGCCGGCCGCGCGCGAATTACTGAATATTCTGCGCCCCTTTACCTATCGCGTGTACGTCGACTACAGCGCCTTCGATTCACTGCGTTCCATGAAAGCCATGATCAACGCCGAAGTGCGCCGGCGCGGGCTGGAAAATAACGTCAAACTCGGCTCCGGCGGCATCCGCGAAGTGGAATTTATTGTGCAGGCCTTCCAGCTGATTCGCGGCGGCCAGGATAAAAGTCTGCAAACCCGCGAAATTATCAAAGTGCTGGAAATACTGGCGGCGGAAGGTTACCTGCCGGCCGCGGCCTGCACCGAACTGCGTGACGCCTATTTATTCCTGCGCGACAGCGAACATGCCCTGCAGGCCTTAAACGACGAACAAACCCAGCTGCTGCCGGAAGAGGCTAGCGCCCAGGCGCGGGTAGCGCTGGCCATGGGCTGCGAAGACTGGCCACAGTACCTGCAGCAACTGGAACAGCACCGCGCGCGGGTACGCCACCATTTTGCCCAGATCGTTGCCAGCGACGAAGACGACCAGCACAACAGCGACGAACTGCTGCAATGGGCGGATATGTGGCTGGATGATCTGGACGAGCAGGAACAGCAGGCTTTTTTGCAGCAACATCCTTGCCCCTGCGATGGCTTTACGGACGTACAGGAACAACTGCATCAGTTTCGCGAATCCCGCGCGGTACTGGGTATGCAGCAAATCGGCCGCGAACGGCTGGATGCCTTAATGCCCCTGCTGCTGCGCGAACTTTGGCAACAACCGCAACCGGTGGTCACCTTGCAACGGGTGATGCCGCTGCTGGAAGCCGTGGTGCGCCGTACCGCCTATCTGGTGCTGCTGAAAGAAAACCCGCAGGCACTTACCCAATTACTGAAACTCTGCGGTGCCTCCAGCTGGGTGGCCGCCTATATTGCCCAGACCCCACTGCTGCTGGACGAACTGCTGAACACCAGCAGCCTCTACCACCTGCCCACTCGGCAGGAGCTGGCGGAAGAACTGCATCTGCGCCTGCTGCGCATTGATGAGGAAGATCTGGAACAGCAGATGGAACAGCTGCGCCAGTATGTGCGCGCGCACAAACTGCGCGCCGCCGCCTGCGAGGTAATGGACGCGCTGCCGTTAATGAAAGTAAGCGATTACCTCACCTGGCTGGCCGAAGTAACGCTGGAAACCGTGCTGAACCTGTCCTGGTCTCAGATGGTAGCCAAATACGGCTATCCCACCGATGAGCAGGGCGACCCCGTTACCGGCCCGGAAATGGTGGTGATTGGCTACGGCAAAGTCGGCGGACTGGAACTCAGCTACAGCTCTGACCTTGATCTGGTGCTGCTGCACAACAGCTACAGCATGGGCAGCACCACCGGCGAGCGCAGCCAGGAAAACGGCGTGTTCTACACCCGCATGGGCCAGCGCATGATCCACATTCTCACCACCCAGACCCGCGCCGGTGATTTATACGATGTGGATATGCGCCTGCGCCCGTCCGGCAACTCCGGCATGATCGTCGCCAGCGTCAAATCCTTCGGCGAATACCAGCAGCAACACGCCTGGACCTGGGAACATCAGGCGCTGGTGCGGGCCCGGGTACTGTGCGGCAGCGCCAATGCCGCGGAGCAATTTGAACAGATCCGCCGCGCCACCTTAAGCCGCCCGCGCGAGCTGCCCTCGCTGCGCGAAGAAGTGCGGGCGATGCGGCAGAAAATGGTGGATAATCTCGGCTCCAAAGATGCAAGCGGTCAACATTTTCACCTTAAGCAGGATGCCGGGGGTATTGTTGATATCGAGTTTCTGGTTCAATACGGCGTTCTGGCCTGGTCACACCACTATCCAGAGCTGCTCGACGTTACCGACAACATGAGGTTGCTGGATGCGTTCGAGGCAGCGGGCCTGATGGATCCACAAGATCGTCAGACCCTGCAGGAAACCTACCTGTCCTACCGTGCCGAAACTCACCGGCGTGCATTACAGAAACAAGATCTGCTGCTGGATGCAGAAACCCTGACCAGACTTGGCTTTGATGCGCGGCGCAATGATGTGACCCGACTGTGGAAATTGTGGCTGGAGGCGTAGACGGCGGCATCTGAAGCACCCGAAACGTCCCCTGAATTAATCTTGTCTGAAATTTTGAGTGAGGTCCTTATGCTACCTTCCATGTCCGACCGCGATGGTCTGATCTGGTTAGACGGTGAGTTGGTTGACTGGCGCGAAGCCAAGGTTCACGTACTGACTCACACACTGCACTACGGTATGGGCGTTTTTGAAGGCGTGCGCGCTTACGAAACTCCGCAGGGTGCGGCTATTTTCCGCCTGCAGGAACACACCGACCGGCTGTTCAATTCGGCGAAAATCCTGGGCATGAAAATGCCGTTCAGCAAAGACGAAATCAACGAAGCTCAGCGTGCCGCCGTGCGTGAAAACAACCTGAACAGCGCCTACCTGCGCCCGATGGTGTTTTTCGGTTCAGAAGGCATGGGTCTGCGTGCCGAAAACCTGAAAGTGCACGTGATGGTTGCGGCCTGGGAATGGCCGGCCTACATGGGCGAAGAAGCCAAAACCCAGGGCATTAAAATCCGTACCTCCAGCTTTACCCGCCACCATGTGAACATCACTATGTGTAAGGCCAAAGCCAACGGTAACTACATCAACTCCATGCTGGCGCTGCGCGAAGCCATCGACAGCGGTTGTGAAGAAGCGCTGCTGCTGGATCCGGAAGGCTACGTGGCCGAAGGCTCTGGTGAAAACTTCTTCATCGTCCGTGACGGCGTGATTTACACCCCGGAGCTGACCGCCTGTCTGGACGGCATTACCCGCCGCACCATCATCGAAATGGCCAAGTCACTGGGTTACGAAGTGCGCGAAAAACGCATCACCCGCGACGAAGTGTACATTGCTGATGAAGCCTTCTTTACCGGTACTGCCGCGGAAGTTCTGCCCATCCGCATGCTGGATGGCCGCGCCATCGGTATCGGCAGCCGTGGCCCGGTAACGGAAAAGCTGCAAACCATGTACTTCGACCAGGTTACCGGTAAAGCGCCGTACAAACCTGAGTGGCTGACGCTGGTTAAATAATTCAGGGTTTTTATAAATTCTGAACATAAAAAACCCCGGGATTCCGGGGTTTTTTATTTCTGGTTACACTGCGCCGAAACAGAAAGGGAAACAATATGTGCGAACTCCTGGGCATGAGCGCCAACACCCCCACCGACCTGTGCTTCAGCTTTACCGGCTTAACCCAGCGCGGTGGCAATACCGGCCCGCATAAAGACGGCTGGGGCGTGGCCTTTTATGAAGGCAAAGGCGTGCGTTTGTTTCTGGACCCGCAACCCAGTGTCAGTTCGCCGGTGGCGGAACTGGTGCAGAATTATCCGATTAAAAGCAAAACAGCCATCTGCCATATCCGCCAGGCCAATGTCGGGGATATTTGCTTAGCGAATACCCACCCCTTTGTGCGTGAACTCTGGGGCCGTAACTGGGTGTTCGCCCACAACGGCCAGCTGCCGCATTTTACCCGCCAGCCCGGCCCCTATGAGCCGGTGGGCGACACCGACAGCGAAACCATTTTCTGCGATTTAATGAACCGCATTCATCATGTCTTGCCCCGCGATGCCATGCCGCACCAACTGGCCGCCACCCTGGCGGAGTTAGCGGAAGAATACGCCGCACAAGGGGTATTTAATTGTTTACTAAGTAACGGCGACTGGCTGTTTACCTATTGCAGCACCAAACTGGCCAGCATCACCCGCCGCGCACCGTTTGGTGCCGCACAATTAAAAGACGCGGATGTCACCGTCGATTTCAGCGCCGTCACCACTCCCAACGATGTGGTCAGCATTATTGCCACCGAGCCGTTAACCACCGATGAGCAATGGGATATTTACCAGCCCGGCGAATGGAAACTCTGGTCGCAGGGTGAAGTGATTGCCCATGGTGGTGATGGCAGCCGCGCTTAGCGCGGCAACGTAAATTCATAGCGATGACGGGCAAGTGCTTCGCGCTTGCCTGTCTGATAGGTTTCGACCAACACATTGCCACCGGCGTCGATACTGAATACCCGGAACATCGGTACGTGGCGGTTTTCATCCGGAATTTTCGTGCGTTCAAGCGCCGGGATATGCAGATAATGCACATGACCGATTTGTTTTGAATGCTGAGTGCGGTTCATATCCATATGCAGATCACCGGAAATAACCGCTGCCAGGTTAGATTGTTCAATCACCGCAGAAAAGTTCGCATTATGAATGCCTTTTTCAGCATTTTCCGGATACACGCCGGCCTGAGCGCCATGCACAATCAGCAGTACCGGCTTAGGTGCCAGGCGCTGAATTTCCTGCTGTATCCAGGCCACACCGTCATCATTAAAATCACGGCCGAAATCCGGCGAGGCGTACACCAGCGCCACGCTGTCGTATTCCTGTATGTAACGCGGGCTGTTGATCATCGCTTTGCCGTTATTCCAGCGATTGGCGTATTCCAGAAAGCGCTCCACCGTACTGCCGTGTTCTTCATTGCCCATAATGGGGTAAAACGGCAGGCTTAACTGCTGCAGAACCGGGGTGACGTTGTCGTATTGCAGTAAAGTGCCTTTGTGCGCGATATCACCTACTCCCACCACAAAATCCAGCCGGCTTTTTTCTGCCATCGCATTAATATCCTGCACCGCCGCTGCAACACCGGGAAACTCAGCTTTGGGTTTTGGTTCGGCATCGCCCAGCACGGCAAAGCGCAACACCGTGCCTTGCTGCTGAGCAGCTGAAGCGGTATTTATTTTCTGTGTTGCGGACGTTCCACAAGCGGACAACACCACCGCCAGTAATACCGGCAATACGTTCATTAATTTCATTTTATAAGCTCCTTTAAAAAAATTACGCACCGATTTTTTTGCCATTTATACGGCGTATGGCCACCGTGGCTGAACGCGGACGCGAGCGGCCACCATCCGGCCAATGGCTGGTAAAATTCGTGGGGGTTGAGCCTTCGCCGGGGTGCTGGATATTCACAAACAGCGTGGTCTGATCGGGCGTGCTGACCACGCCGGTGACTTCACAGCCATTGGGTCCGGATAAAAACCGGCGTAATTCACCAGTGCTTGGATCGGCCGCGTACATGCCGTTATGGCCGAATGCGGCACTGCCCAATAAGGCACTGGAATTACTGATATCGGTCTGAATCCACAGACGGCCGTCGGCGTCGAACCATAAACCATCGGGGCAGGCAATTTCGCTGGCAGCGGACGTTGTGGTCTTGTGCTGCGGCTGTGCTGTGCCGGCAGGGCCGCCGAACCAGAATACATCCCACGCAAAATGTTGCGCCTGCGGTAAACCCTGCTCACGCCAGCGGATAATATGGCCGTATTGATTGCGCGCGCGCGGATTCACCGCATCGGTTTCATCAGAACGGCGTTTATCGTTATTGGTCAGAGTGAAATACACCTCGCCGCTGTGCGGATGCACCGCGCCCCACTCCGGCCGGTCCATTTTGGTGGCACCCATCACATCGGCCGCCAAACGGGTATTCAGCAACACATCCGCCTGATCGGCGAAGGTAACGCCCGCCTGCGCAGCACGCTGCTGGAATTCCGTATTATTAATATCCAGCGCCCGCCATTCGCCACGGCCGTCGTCATGAAATACCGCCACATACAGAGTACCGTTCTCGAGCAAATGCGGGCCGGCACTGGCCTGGAAATAGGCCTCGCGGCTGACAAATTTATAAATGTACTCAAAGCGGGAATCATCGCCCGAGTACGCCACCAGTGGCTGACCTTCCACGGCTTTATGGAAAATAATGCCCTCATGCGCGAAACGCCCTAGCGCCGTGTGTTTGCGTGGTGTGGAATCCGGATTAAACGGATCAATCTCCACCATCCAGCCAAACTGATGCGGTTCGTTGCGGTAATCCTGCATGGCAGTATCTGCCGTTGCGGTGGCATCAAAACGGCGCACAATATCGGCTTGTGGCTGTGCCGTATGCCAGTGATATTTGCTGTTATCGGCACGAATACCGTAACGGTAGTGGCTGCGTGGAATATCGGTATCGCGATTAATAAAACAATCGGCCCAGTTTTCTTCGCAGGTTAAATAAGTGCCCCAGGGCGTTACGCCCATCGAGCAGTTATTCAGCGTGCCACGGGCAGAAATACCTTCCGGACTGAACGCCGTCTGCATACAGATATGACCACGCAACGGCCCGGCAATGTCCATTTTCGTAGTACCGGTAATACGGCGATTAAACCGGCTGTTACGCACCAGTTGCCACTGGCCGGCATCATCCAGTTTGATGTGCGCCACACTGACGCCGTGGGCCGCCAGTTCTTTTTCCACCTGTGCCAGCGGCCGCGGTAAGCCCAATGCGCCTTGCGTATGCAACAGATCCGGATCGCAGTATTCGTGATTCATCACCAACAGCCCTTCCGCTGAGCTGTTTCCACCCGCCGGTAAATCAATCGGGAAAAAATGCATACCATCGTGATGCGAGCCAACCTGCAGTGCCTGCTCAGCCGCACTGTCCGATGCATCGGTTTTGAAATCGGCAGCACCCGGCAATAACGGCGTTCCCCAGGGCAGTAGCGTTTGCGTGGTGTAACCCGCGGGAACCGTTACCTTATCCAGCGTGAGTGCCGGTATGGCCTCAAACCCCAGTAAAGATTTAGCCGCTGCGACTCTGGTTGCGGCACAGGCCGTCAATAAACCCGGCAGTGTCAGCGCCGCAGCCAGTGCACCGCCACCGCCCAATAAACGCCGGCGACTGATGCGGGTGGCCAGTAAGTCACTGAAATGCGGATTATCCGAGGCGTTGGATAACGGCTCGTCTGCTGCCAGATCAATAAGAGGCACCGCTGGTTGCTTGTGCATAGAAACACCCTGAATTACCTGAATATCAGGGCGGTATCCTGAACTACGAATATGACAGGGCAATTACAGGAATGCCGAAAGACGTGAATCAGGCTGAGCTGATATCACCCCGGGGGTTACAGCATGCAATTGGCATAAAAGGTGGTGGTCGCCGGCCAGTCAGAAAATACGCCGATGACGCCGACATCCTGAGCCAGCACATGCAGCAGCTCCAGCGTCACCGCATCACTGCGGGTAATTTCCCCAATGCTCTGGTAATACCAACCTCCTCCCTTTTGCTCTGCGCCTGCAGGATATAGAGGACCAGAGCGTTCCAGTGACCAGCTGATGATCTGTAATCCGGCCTGCTTCGCCATAACCGCAAAATCCGATGGTGCGATGCGCCCATTCTGATTCTGCACCAGCATCCACTGCGCCGGAGCAATAATATTCAGACCCTTGGCTTTCCGTTGTTTTAATTCTTCAGGCCAGGTTTTCGGTTGCTGCGGATCAAAACCCGCCGCCGCGTAATCCTCCACCAGCCACACCGCCTGACGGCCAAATTCCGGTTCCCGGGTCAGCCAATATTCAATATCCGGCCACTCAAAGGACTGCAGCCAAACATCCGATGGTGACACACCAGCGGTGCGCAATTCATCCACCAACTGTTGGGCATTTTGCTCACGGCTATACGGCTGGGTGATCTGCGCCGAGGTGAACGGCATATTCACCTGCGGTGCTTTTAATTCCGGTGTCATTTTCCGGCCCAGCTGCTGAAACAGCGCCACACTTTCTTTATGCGACAGAACGGTGCCGCACTGGCTGTATAAATCGGTACGCCAGCCCGGTGTGCCCTGCAAAAATTCTTCTGCTGTTTTCGCTGCCGGGTTAAAGCCATCCATTTTGCCGCACAGGGTTTTGAATTCCGCCAGCGTAATGTCGCTGGTGCAGCATTGTGCCGATGCCGGCTGGTCACCCTCTGCCGGCACAAAAGGCTGACGGCATTTTTGTGCCAGTTCCGGTTTTAACAGAATATCGGTGGTCTGATGCAAATCGCATTGAGCATGGCGGCACACCAGTTCGCCATCGGCCGTGAACGTAACATCACATTCGAGAATACCAGCGCCCATAATGGCCGCCGCTTCATAGGATTCTTTGGTATGTTCCGGAAACTGCATCGGTGCACCGCGATGACCAATGGAAAAATCGTGCGCCACAAAGGGGCCTTTTGTGCAGGCCTCTAAACGGGATTTTAATTCCCCATCCGGCAAGGTATTCAACAAATAAAATGGCCGTGGCCCCAGCTGAGCCGTCTCGTTATCAACGGCTGGCACGGAGGCACAACCGGTCAGTAACAACACCAGAACGATGGCTGGTAATATGGGCAATGACGTCATAAGCAATATCCTTAACCGGGATGCAGACAGTATAGTAACGCGAATATAACCACCGACTATGACAAAGCGTCGTTCCAGCAGGTATCTGCCGATGAAATTAATACTACTGATCACCAGCCTGTTACTGCTGGGCTGCAGCCCGGCCCATGAGCCAGCAGCGCCAGCGAAAGTAAAAAATATTATTCTGCTGATTGGTGATGGCATGGGACCGGCGCAATTCGGCTTGCTGGAAACCTATGCCCGCCGAGCGCCCAACAGTATTTATGGCGAACGACCCACAGCCGTCAGCCAGTTAATGCAGCAGGGTAAAACGCTGCTGTCCGATACCGGCCCGCACAATGCGCTGGTGGTGGATTCGGCCTGCTCCGCCACCCAACTGGCCATTGGCGAAGCCTCTGGCAGTGAAATGATTGGCCTGAACGCACGCGGCGACCGGGTAGAAACGGTATTGCAGCAGGCTAAGCGCCTCGGCAAAGCCACCGGATTGGTGTCGGACACCCGCATCACTCACGCTACCCCCGCCAGCTTTGCAGCGCATCAAACTCACCGGCGCTTTGAAAATGCAATCGCCACCGATTTATTACACAGCGGCGTGGATGTGATGCTGTCCGGTGGGCTGCGTTATTTTTTACCGGATAATCCCGCGTTAATCAGTCCGCAACAGCAGAAGAACATTGTGGCGGCTGGCTTGCCAGTGCAGTCCAAACGCACCGACTCGCGCAATTTATTAACCGTCGCCCAACAACAGGGTTATCAACTGGCGTTTAACCGCGAGCAACTACAGACGGTAGACACATTTCCGGTGTTGGGATTATTCGCCAGTTCCGCCCTGCCGGATGCCCTGCTGGAAAATTCACAGCCACAACGCACGCAACCCAGCCTGACAGAAATGACCGAAGCGGCGCTGAATTTACTCAGCCAGCATGAGCAGGGATTTTTTCTGATGGTGGAAGGCGGCCAGATTGACTGGGCTGGCCACAATAATGATGCCGGCGGTTTATTGCATGAATTACTTCGCTTTGACGAAACCATTCAGGTGGTGGTGAACTGGGCTGAAAAGCGCAACGATACGCTGGTGATATTAACGGCCGACCATGAAACTGGCGGCTTCGGTTTCTCCTACAGCGCAGCGGATATTCCTGCACCCACAACCCTGCCTGGCGTAGCGTTTGCCGGGCAGGAATTTGCGCCCAACTTTAATTTTGGTGAACTCTCGTTGCTCGACCGTCTGTATAACCAGCAGCAGAGTTTTTACACGCTCTGGGCTGAAGCCAGCCGTAACGGTGAGCATGGTAAACCCACACCAGCGTCATTAATAAACGCGGTCAATAACAGCATGGATTTCCGCATTACCGAAGAACAGGCGCAGCGCATTCTGCGTCGCTCGCCCAACCGCTTTTATCGGGCGGGGCACAGCGATCTGAGCGCACAGGAATTTCCGCACATCCACGACTTTTCTGCTTTTTATGTGTATGGCGATGATGTGCATCTGAACCTGCTGGCACGTGAGCTGGCCGCTCAACAGAACGTGGTGTGGAGTACCGGCACCCATACCGCCAGTCCGGTGCCGGTGATTGTGGCCGGGCCCGATTATGCGCTGGAACAATTCAGTGGCTTTATGACCCACGCCCAGGTGGGGGCGCTAATGAAACAACTGCTGCATTGATGCCGCAGCATTATCCTTTGGCTGGGCGAGCCGCCTTTTTGCGCGCACCGCTATAACGCTTTTTACCCGCCGCCTTTCCGGCCGGCAACGCCACCGCCCGAATTTGTGTGGTCAGCGCCTGTTGCACCAACTGCTGTAATTGCTGCTGCATGGGCTGCATAAAATCGTCGTAACGGCACTCGCGCTGGGCAATATCGTTCAGCTGACGCTCCCACTGTGCAGTCATATCCGGGCGGCTGGTTTGCTCCGGCAGTGCGGTAATAAGTGCCCGGCCCAACTCGGTAGAGCGGATACTTTTGCCCTCGCGCTGTAAAAACCGGCGTTTGAATAATAATTCGATAATGCCGGCGCGGGTGGCTTCGGTACCCAGCCCGTCCGTTTCTTTCAGAATGGCGCGCAGAGCACTGTCCTGCACATAGCGGCCAATATTGGTCATGGCGGCTAACAGGGTGGCATCGGTAAAAGGCGCTGGCGGCTGGGTATGTTTTTCCTGCACCTGCGGCTCGCCGCTCCACAATATTTGACCGGCGTTTAATTCCGGCAAATTGACAGCCCCGCCCGCTTCGTCCTGCTGTTTTTTACCCAATATAACTTTCCAGCCCGGCGCGGTGGTTTGCCGCTGGCTGGCGGTGAATAAGCCACCGCTAATGGTCAGGCTGATTTTGTAGTCGGCGTACTGCCAGGGTGGAAAAAACTGCGCCGCGTACTGGCGTGCAATTAATTCATAGAGTTTCGCTTCATAGCCATTTAAGGCTGATTTTCCGGCCATTTTCTGCGTCGGAATAATGGCATGGTGAGCACCCACTTTGCTGTCATCAAAGGCGCGGCAACGGCCACTAACATTGGCCTGGGTTAATAACGGCTGCAACGCCGGGCAATGCGACGTTACCGCCTGCAGTACGGCGGCGGCATCGGCCTGATGTTCTTTGGGTAAATAACGACAGTCGGAACGCGGGTAGGTAATCAATTGGTGTTTTTCGTACAACGACTGCGCCGTATCCAGCACTTGCTGGGCGCTCATGCCCAATGCTTTGGCGGCATCAATCTGCAACGCCGACAAGCTGTACGGCAGCGGCGCCACCTGCTTGTGCGCTTTGCGCTCGGCACTCTCAACCTGGGCTGGCTGGTTGCGGATACGCGCCGCGACGTTGTGCGCCAGTTTCGGGTTCAGTACCCGGCCATCTTCGTCCTGATGGGCGGCACAGGCTTCGCTGGGTTGCCATTGCGCGTAAAAACTCAGCGGCTGTTGCTCGCTCAAATGAATGGCGGCCTGCACTTCATAAAATGGCCGGCTGACGAAGCGGTTAATCTCCTCGTCGCGGCGTACGACCAAGCCCAGCACCGGCGTTTGTACCCGCCCCACCGACAACACCGCATTCATCCCGCTGGCGCGACCACGTAAGGTAAAGGCGCGGGTTAAATTAATGCCGTACAACCAGTCGGCGCGTGAACGCGCCAGGGCCGATACCGATAAGGGAATAAACTCGCTGTTGGGGCGTAATTGCTGCAAGGCCCGGCGCACCGCCTCGGGGTTCAGGTCGCTGATCAGCAAGCGCTGCATACTGTCGCGCTTGGCGGCGGGTACTTTCAGATAGCTGATCACTTCATCCACCAGCAACTGACCTTCGCGGTCGGGGTCGCCGGCATGCACCAGCTGGCTGGCCTCTTTTACCAGCCCGCGCAATACGCTCAGTTGTTTGCGGGTTTGTGACTTGGGCTGCAGTTGCCACTGCGGCGGAATAATGGGCAGATGCTCAGCGCGCCATTGTTTAAACACCGGATCGTAGGCTTCAGGCTCTGCCTGCTCCAGCAAATGTCCGATGCACCAGCTCACCACATCGCCATTGGCCGCGCGCACAAAGCCTTCACCTTTGCTGTGCGGCTTCGGCAACACCTCGGCAATGGCCCGGCCCAGGCTGGGTTTTTCGGCAATGATTAAACGCATAGCAATCTGCAGACACTGTATTTACGTCCAGTATAGTGAACCATGCCGTTAATACAACGCTGCTCATCGCAGCAACGCTGACACCTGCAATACCAGTTGCTGCAATTCGCGCACATCTACCTCGTCGTTCTGATACACCAGCCGGTTTACGGCAGCGGCCAGCTGCTGAAATTCGGCATGGTCGCCGTATTGTTGCTGCAGCGCAGCGGTCCAGTGCTCGATCAGTTCATCCAGCTGGCGCGGCGGTAACCGCTGTTCCGCCATACGTTGTAAATGGTGCAGATAAAAATCCAGTGCCAGCCGGCTGTGCAGCGGCTGGTAGCGCTGAATGCGCCGGTTACTGAGCCAGGCACGAGCATGCACCTGCCAATAGGGACGGGTCAGCCAGGCAATGGCCACGACCACCAGCGCAGTAACCCATAGTGGCAACAGCGTGATCATCAGCCATTGAAGTCCGGCTAATACCAGCACCACGGCGGTATAAATCTGCAGCCATAACGCACTGATTAAACCAGTTAGCGTCCACTCGCCGTCGGCATTGCCCTGCTGATTGCGCTTAATAAAATCCTGCGCGTAACGGCTGATTTGTTCGGCGGTAAAACGCCCCTGATCCGGCGGCGGTAAATCGTAATAAGCCGTGGGTTCAAAGGTCACCCAGCGGCCATCAATCCAGGCTTCGGTCCAGGCATGGCCATCAATGGCGCGAATATCAAAATAGCCGGTCAACGGGTTGCGCGTGGTGGCGCTGAAACCGGTCACTAAGCGCGCCGGAATATTCAGTGTGCGCAGCATAATGGTCATGGCGCTGGCAAAGTATTCGCAATGCCCTTGTTTATCTTCAAACAAAAACTTCGCCAGCGGAGTTTGCCCCTGCGACTCGGTAATGGAGGCAAAACTGTAGGCGTACTGCGTGCGTAAATGCTGCTCCAGCAATTGCGCTTTCTGGTATGGATTCTGGCCCGTTTTGGTTACCTGCATAGCCAGGTTTTTAATACGCGGATCCTGATCGTCCGGTATCTGCAAATCGGCAGCGTCCGCCGCCGGTGCGCGCGACAGCGGCCGGTTATCCTGTAATTCCCGTGCTGACTGTACCGTATAGCGGGTGCCCGGCAGCAGCGGGCCCGGTAACAGTGGCTGAGCAAACATATCCAGCGCGATGGCACTGGCCGGTACCCATAAGGCGACCGGATCGGCCGCCGCCGGCAGCCAGGCCGGCATGGGTTGTTCAATGGTAATCACCTGCTGAAAAGCCCCATCCCGGCTGCTGTTCAGGCTGGCATGGCCACGACGGTCGGTGGTTAATTTGCGGGCGATATCCGCATTACTGACCGACCAGCTGACGCCATCGAAGGTATCGAAGGTGCGTATTTTTAAATAGGCGCCCTGCTCGGCCTGCAGCCGCGCCACAATGGCATTTAAATCGACGCCGCCACTGCGGTCGCTGCTGCGGATATCAAATTGATCGCCAAAGCCATCGTAACGATACGCACCGTCGCCGCTGCTGTTTAAATTGGTTAATTCCTGAAATTTCTGCTGCGCGCGCTGCGGATTAAAATCCGCTTCCTGTTGCGGTTTTTGCTGCAGATTATCGTGACGATCACGGCCCTGCTGCTGCCACTGTTCATTGTGATAAAAATCGCCGGCTGACGATTCCTGCCCACCCCAGTTCAAGGCATCCGGACGCGGCATCAGCACATAAATCATAAAGGCCACCAGCATGGTCAGCAGACCGGCCACTGCCCGCGCCCCGGCACCCGGGCCCTGCCGGGCAGCCCGGCTTTCGCCTCTTTCACCTCTGTCGCCAACAGAACGAATATCACCCTGATCCAGCCAGGCTTCACTGAGCGAGAACGCCGCCGCCAGACAGTACAGCGCCATCACCCATAAATAATGGCCACTGGTGGCGTCGCCGGCGCCGGCCAGCAATAAAACAAAGCTGATTAATTGCGCCACATAGAATTTTCGCCAGCGGTTTAATTGCGCATTCATCGCCAGGGTCGCCAGCAATAATAACGCCACCAGTGCCGGCATTAAACTGGCGCTGAGTAACAGCACTAAAAATAGCGCCAACCCGGCCACGGCAATGGCATCGGCCAGTGGTTTGTTGCGCTCAATCTGTTCCCGCGCCTGCCAGGCTTTGCGCAACACCATAAAATTGGCCGGCAAAAAAATCAGCCCGGCCAGCACACCCAGAGCGGGGGACAACATTGTGCCCAGCACCCCCGCCGCGGTAATAGCCAATTGCAGGCTTAACCAGAAAAACACCGCCGGCCGCCGGATCATAAGGCCCCCTTGCCGCTGGCAAATATCTGCGCCAACTGACTGCGCCGGTGTAACTGTAATTGCAGCACCCCCGGCTTCAGGGTGCGCCAGCCTTCCGGATAGTGCTGTAACGGATGCACAAAACTGTCGTCGGCGTACACCACATCCAGATGCCCGCCCCGGGGCGTTACGGCCAGCGGTTGACTGCTGCGCCGCACGGTCAGCAGCACCGGCTGCTCCTGCAATGCCGCCAGCTCCTGCTGAATAATCTGGGCGTAGGGCGTATCGCCATCATCAGTTACCCGCGCCAGCGCATCGAGGTGATCGCGCAGATCGCGGGTGCCCGGCTCCAGCGTTAACCGCAGGGGCTGCCGGCCACTGATCACCAGCGTCAGCCGCAAATGGTTTTCCTGTGCGTAATGCAGCAACGAAGCCGCTATTTGCAGCGCGTATTCAAAGGTAGTGTCGGCGCCCTGCCCCAGCGCATTACCAGCCTGCGCATCAACAATCATTAACCAGGACGGCGTGTCGTAACTGTGAAATTCCCGCACCACCAGTTGCTGCTGGCGGGCCGAAGCCGCCCAGTGCACCAGCCGCATGGAATCGCCATCGCGGTAGGGCCGCACGCCGGCAAATTCACTGTGCGCGCCCCGGCTTAAAAAGGAATCAGCGCCTTCCATCACCGGATTGTCGGTCGCCGGCTGCGGCAACTGACGCACCGGAAACCACTGCGGCCACACCAATAATTCCAGCCCGGGGCCAGTGGCGGGTAATTGCCGTTCAATAAACCCAAAAGGCCAGGCGCAACTGAGCTGCACCGGTGGCAGCGTGAACACACCGCGCTGCGGCGTGGTGTATGACAGCGTCAGTTCATCATCGGGACGAATCTGCGCCAGAAAATGACCATCCGCCTGCTCCGTTCCCGGCAGCTGTTCGCGGATATGCAGATAAAACACCGGCCGGCGGCCCGCAAAGCGGTAGCGCAGCCGTACCGCGCCCCCGGCCACCGCATTACCCAGCACCTGCCGCTGCACCTGCAAACCGCGCATCATCCAGCCGGGCAACACCCAGCTGACCAGCAACAAGGCCAGAATTAAGGCCAGCAGCCCGTACAGCAAGGCAATACCCCGGTTCCAGGCAATCAGAAAACACAGCAGCGCCAGCAGCCACAATAAACGCGGGGCGGTAATGTGCTGCGCCAGCCACTGCAGTAACGGATGTTGTGGGGCCTCCAGCCCCGGTGCACGATTCATCAGCAATTTATCCGTCTACTTATCCGGCTACAGCCGCCGGAAAATCCGGCACCGCAACGCTGGCAATAATCTGCTGCCAGAATTCAGCGCGGGCGGCCGGTTGCTGCAACATGGCATCGCGGAAGATCAGCCGGTGTGCCAGCACCGGCTCCAGTAATGGCCGCACAAATTCCGGCGTTACCGTTTTTTTGCCCGACAGAATCGCCATGGCCCGGGCCGCCCGCATCAGCGCCAGCGAACCACGCGGGCTGGCGCCCAGCCGCACCTGCTTGTGCTCACGGGTAGCCCGCACCAACTGGCTGATGTAGCGCACCATGGCTTCGTTCAGCGTTACTTTTTCGACCATGGCCTGTAACGCCAGCAGCTGCTGTTCGGTCATCACCGCCTGCAGCTTGTCGAGCGGATGGCCGGACTGCTGTGCCAGCAACATGGCCACTTCCTGCTGCTCATCGGGATAACCGAGGCTGATGCGCATAAAAAAGCGGTCGAGCTGCGCCTCCGGCAAGGGGTAAGTGCCGCTGAATTCCACCGGGTTCTGGGTGGCCAGCACCATAAAGGGATTGGGCAACTGGTAGGTTTTACGATCGGCCGTGACCGTGCCTTCGGCCATGGCTTCCAGCAACGCCGACTGCGTACGCGGCGTAGCGCGGTTGATTTCATCCGCCAGCAATACGTTGCTGAACACCGGCCCCGGCATGAAATGGAATTTATGCTCTTCGCTGTTGTACACGCTGATGCCGGTAATGTCGGACGGCATTAAATCTGGCGTGCACTGCAAGCGTTTCATCCGCAACTGCAGCGACTGCGCCAACGCCCGCGCCAGCGTGGTTTTGCCTAGCCCCGGCGCGTCTTCCAGCAATAAATGGCCACGGCACAGCAAGGTGACCAGCAGCAGTTTCAGGTTATGCGGCTGAGTCTGAATAACCCGGCTGAGGTTTTGCTGCAGGCGCTGCAGCGCCCCGATCAGTTCTTGTGTGGTGAGTTCTGACATGGTTCATCCCTGTAATCAAAGCGGCCCCGAGTATGCCGGTTCCGCGGGTTCTGTAAAGTGATGTAATTCCTGAAAATCTATATCGAAAAAAATTGATATACCCTGCGCACAGGGCTAAACTCCGCCCTTATGAATGCCAAGCAACCCTCTGTTACTGCCGCAATGCCCGCCCCGGCGCTGGGTATTGCCGAACTTGCCCAGGCCAGCAAAGCCGCTGGTGATCCGTTGCGCCTGCACATTCTGCAGCTGCTGGGGCAAGGTGCGTTCGGGGTGCTGGAGCTGTGCCAGGTGTTCGACATTAAGCAATCGAGCCTGAGCCATCATCTGAAGGTGCTGGCCCAGGCCGGGCTGGTGAGCACGCAGCGCGAAGGCAACAGCATTTTTTACCGCCGCCCGCTGCTCACCGCCGATGACGACCGCAGCCGTTGGCTGAAGGCGCTGTTTCAGGCCATTGATGCGGCTCAGGCTGAAACCGATATCGCGCCGGCGGTGGCGCAGGTGTTAAGCAGCCGCGCCGAAGCCTGCGCCGAATTTTTTGCCCGCCACGCGCACGAGTTTAAAGAACAGCAGGATTTAATTGCCTCGCACGACCAATACGGCGATGCCTTAACCGCTCTGCTGACCTCCCTGAGTGGTAAAGCCAAACGCTTAAGCGGCAGTGGCGAAGCGCTGGAAATCGGCCCCGGCGAAGGGGCGTTTTTACCGGTGCTGGCAAAACATTTTGCCGGCGTAACCGCGCTGGATATTTCCCCGGACATGCTGCAGAAAAGTGCTGCCCGGGTGGCGCAGGAACAATTAAATAATGTGCAGTGTGTGGCCGGCGATACCGCCAGCCTGCTGCCGCATCAGGCCGGCCGTTATGAATTTGCCGCCGCCAATATGGTGCTGCACCACGTACCGGCACCGAAAACCATTTTCACCGACGCGGCGCAATTACTGGCACCCGGCGGTACGCTGCTGATTACCGATTTATGTCACCACGATCAGGTGTGGGCGCGGGAATCCTGCGGTGATTTATGGCTGGGTTTTGAGCCGGCCGATTTATCGGCCTGGGCACAGGAAGCCGGCTTAGTGGAAGGCCAGAGCCAATACTCCGGTTTGCGTAACGGCTTTCAGATTCAGTTTCGTTTATTTCATCGTCCGCCGGTTCATTAACCCGGGCGTTTACTGTTTTTAAATAAGGAGTCAACCATGAGCGAATATTCGATTTTTACCTCTGAGTCGGTATCCGAAGGACACCCGGATAAAGTCGCCGACCAGATTTCTGATGCCGTCCTGGACGCCATTATTGCCCGCGACCCCTATGCCCGCGTGGCGGTAGAAACGCTGGTAAAAACCGGTATGGCCATCGTTGCCGGTGAAGTAACCACCTCCTGCTATGTCGACCTTGAAGACATCGTGCGTAACGTCATTACCGGTATTGGTTATAACAGCTCATTCGTGGGCTTCGACGGTGCCACCTGTGCGGTGCTGAACGGCATTGGCAAACAGTCTGTGGATATTAACCAAGGTGTTGACCGCGCCAAACCGGAAGATCAGGGCGCTGGCGACCAGGGCCTGATGTTCGGCTACGCCACCAACGAAACCCCCAACCTGATGCCGGCGCCGCTGTACTACTCGCACCTGCTGGTACAACGCCAGGCCGAACTGCGCCGCAACGGCACCCTGCCGTGGCTGCGTCCGGATGCCAAATCTCAGGTAACCATTAACTACGAAGGCGACCAGCCGAAAATCGACGCCGTGGTCCTGTCGACCCAGCACGACCCAAGCATCAGCCTGGAAGACCTGCGCTCTGCCGTGCTGGAAAATATTATCAAGCACGTCCTGCCGGCCGAAATGCTGCACGAAGGCACCCTGTACCACATTAACCCGACCGGCAATTTCGTGATTGGCGGCCCGGTGGGCGACTGCGGTTTAACCGGTCGTAAAATCATCGTCGACACTTACGGCGGTATGGCCCGTCATGGTGGCGGTGCCTTCTCCGGTAAAGACCCATCCAAAGTAGACCGTTCTGCTGCGTACATGGGCCGTTATGTGGCGAAAAATATCGTTGCTGCGGGTCTGGCTGACCGTTGTGAAATTCAGGTGTCTTACGCCATCGGCGTGGCCGAACCGACCTCGGTATCGGTGAACAGCTTCGGCACCGGCAAACTCAGTGATAAAGAACTGGCCAAAGTAATCCGCACTGTATTCGACCTGCGCCCGTACGCCATTCAGAACCAACTGGAACTGCTGAACCCGATGTACCAGGCCACCGCCGCCTACGGTCACTTCGGTCGCGAACCGTTCGAAATGACCTACGAATACAGCGAAAACGGCGAGAAAAAGAGCAAAACCTTTACCGCTTTCACCTGGGAACGGACGGATAAAGTGGAAGCGCTGAAAGCGGCGGCGGGAGTCTGAACGTTAGGGGTTGAGCGTTCAGCGTTCAGCGTGTCCGGTGGTAACTCCGGACTTTTGCTTAACCCTCACCCCGAATGTTAAACAAGGAGGTTGGCATGAGAAATTATCAGGAGTTAGAAGCCTGGCAGCATTCGATGATATTAACGGAATCTATTTATCGTATTACTGCCAGCTTCCCTGAGAATGAAAGATTTGGACTGACCAGCCAGATGCGACGGGCTGCAATAAGCATCCCCTCTAACATCGCGGAAGGCCACGGCCGTGAGTCCGGACAGGATTTTAAGCGTTTTCTGCTGATTGCACGCGGTTCATTATCAGAGCTAGAGACGCAACTAAAAATTGCACAAAGAATTGGATTGTATGTTGAGGATGAAACGGTTGAGACACAGATTCAGCGTGTATTCTCGCTGCTTAATGGCCTCATCAACTATCTGAAACGAAAATTTAATCCGTAACTTCGTTGGACTAAGGTGCACGCAAAACCTTGAACGCCCAACCCTTAACGACGAGAGATAACATGACCTTCACCGACTACAAAGTTGCCGATATGTCCCTGGCCGACTGGGGCCGTAAAGAAATTAAAATCGCCGAAAGCGAAATGCCGGCACTGATGGCGCTGCGCCGCAAATACAAAGAATCACAGCCGTTGGCCGGTGCCAAAATCATGGGCTGTATTCACATGACCATTCAGACCGCGGTGCTGATCGAAACCCTGGTCGATCTGGGTGCCGACGTGCGCTGGTCTTCCTGCAATATTTTCTCTACCCAGGACCATGCCGCTGCCGCTATTGCGGCCGCCGGTATTCCGGTATTTGCCTGGAAAGGCGAAACCGAAGAAGAATTCCTGTGGTGCATTGAGCAAACCATTCTGGCCGAAAAAGACGGCAGCGCAGTCTGGGATGCCAACATGATTCTGGACGACGGTGGCGACCTGACCGAAATGGTTCACGCCAAATATCCGGCCATGCTGAACAGCATTCACGGTATTTCGGAAGAAACCACCACCGGCGTGCACCGTTTGCTGGACATGCTGGCCAAAGGTGAGCTGAAAGTACCGGCGATTAACGTCAACGATTCTGTAACCAAATCCAAAAACGACAACAAATACGGTTGCCGCCATTCTCTGAACGACGCGATCAAGCGTGGTACTGACCACCTGCTGAGCGGTAAAAAAGCGCTGGTTATCGGTTACGGCGATGTGGGTAAAGGCTCTGCCGCGTCCCTGCGTCAGGAAGGCATGATCGTAAAAGTCACCGAAATTGACCCGATCTGCGCCATGCAGGCCTGCATGGACGGTTACGAAGTGGTTTCACCCTATATTAATGGTGAAAACCTCGGCACACTGGAATGCGTAGACGGCGACCTGCTGGGCAAAACCGACCTGCTGGTGACCACCACCGGCAACATCAACGTGTGCGACCAGTTTATGCTGCAAAAGCTGAAATCCGGCGCTGTGGTGTGCAACATCGGCCACTTCGATAACGAAATCGATACCGCCTTTATGCGCAAAAACTGGGAATGGGAAGAAATTAAACCCCAGGTACACAAGGTTTACCGCAACAAAGCGGCCGACGATCACCTGCTGCTTCTGTCTGAGGGCCGCTTAGTGAACCTGGGCAACGCCACTGGCCACCCATCCCGCATTATGGACGGTTCTTTCGCCAACCAGGTACTGGCGCAGATTTATCTGTACGAGCGTAAATTCGCCAACCTGATGGAAGCCGAAAAAGCCGAAAGCGTGTACGTAAAAGTACTGCCGAAAAAACTGGACGAAGAAGTCGCCAAAGACATGGTGGAAGGTTTCGGTGGCGTAATCACCAAACTGACGCCGACTCAGGCGAAATACATCAACGTAAAAGTGGATGGCCCGTTCAAGCCGGAAGCGTATAAATACTAATTGCGCGTACGGCGTTAAGCGTTCCGGGTTCAGCGTGCTGCGATCATCACCAAACATCGCAACACCTGGCTGCGGAGCGCGCCAAACGCTCAACGCCTAACGCGGAACGATAATATGACAACTTTAAGTTTTGAATTTTTCCCGACCAAAACCGACGAAGGTACAGGCAACCTGCTGAAAGTGCGCGATGAACTGGCGCCTTTTAATCCGGAGTTTTTTTCGGTGACTTACGGTGCCGGCGGTTCTACCCGCGACCGCACTTTTGCCATTGTAAAAGCCATTCAGGAACGAGGCATTGCCGCTGCCCCGCACTTGTCCTGCGTGGGCGACAGCAAAACCGATCTGCGCGACCTGCTTACCCGCTATAAAGAACTGGGCATTAACCGCATCGTTACCCTGCGCGGCGACCTGCCCAGCGGCTCTGGCCTGGCCAGCAGCGAACTGCGCTACGCCAACGAACTGGTGGAATTTATCCGGGAAGAAACCGGCGACCACTTCACCCTGGAAGTGGCGGCTTACCCGGAAATGCACCCGCAAGCGACCAGCTTTGAAAAAGACCTGCAGAACTTTGTCCGCAAAGTAAAAGCCGGTGCCGACAGCGCCATTACCCAGTACTTTTTCAACGCCGACAGCTACTTCCACTTTGTTGACCGTGTACGGGCCATGGGCGTGGATATTCCGATTATCCCGGGCATTATGCCGATTACTAACTACAGCAAGCTGGCGCGCTTTTCCGACAGCTGTGGTGCTGAAATTCCGCGCTGGATCCGCAAGCAGCTGGAAGCCTACGGCGACGACAGCGACAGCATCGTGAAGTTTGGCGAAGAAGTGGTGACCGATATGTGCCGTCGTCTGCTGGATGGCGGCGCACCGGGGCTGCATTTCTATACGCTGAACCAGTCTAAACCCAGCCTGGCGGTGTGGAAAAATCTGATCTGATGGGTGCGGCATACCTCTACCGGTATGCTGCGCACTTCTTTACAATACCTGCTGGTCGTTTACAGTAGCCCTTGTTACGGCGGCAGGTTATTCATGAAGATTCTGTTACAAACCCCAACCGCTATTCCGCCTTATAAATATGGCGGAACCAATCGGGTTGTCTGGAGCCTGGGTAAAGAACTGGTCAAGCAGGGCCATGATGTCACCTTTCTGGCACCAGTAGGATCAACCTGCGCATTTGCGCCGGTTGTGCACTTCACAACGGATATACCTTTGCAGCAGCAGATTCCGGATGGTTAGTCTTAAACCAACACGTAGACAACTGCCGTTAAGTAAATAAATGATCGATATATGTACTACAAAACAGATAAAAACTGATCCATTTGATACTTTCAAATCTTAGTTTCAAATAGTATGAACATCATTCACCATTAGAAAAGGAAGAATCATGATCCCGGTAATTATGGCTGGAGGCTCTGGAACTCGGTTATGGCCATTGTCACGAACTTCTTTTCCAAAACAATTCTTAAATCTCAACGGCGTCGATACCATGCTGCAAAGTACAGTATCCAGGCTAGACGGACTTCCAGTTGATGAACCCATTGTTATTTGCAATACCGAACATCGTTTTTTAGTTGCAGAACAGCTTCGACAAATACAAAAAAAAGCCAGCATCTTACTGGAACCCATTGGAAGAAATACTGCACCAGCCATCGCACTGGCCGCATTACACGCCTTACGCAACAATAAAGATCACAACCCAGTTTTGTTAATTTTAGCTGCAGATCACATTATAAATGATGGTGATGCATTCCGAGCCGCCGTAAAAAAGTTATTACCTGAAGTAGAAAATGGAAAATTTGGAACACTGGGTATTGTTCCAACAGAAGCTGCAACTGGTTATGGTTATATTAAAGCGAATACAACATCAACAGACGAATTATCTGATGTTGAACAGTTTGTTGAAAAACCTGACCTGAAAACAGCCCAGGAGTATCTAAAAGAAGGCGGGTACTTTTGGAATAGCGGAATATTCATGGTTCGTGCAGACCGGTACCTAGAAGCACTAAAAGAATACCGCCCAGATATTTTCAACATCTGCCAGCTTGCCATTGAAACAACAACAACCGATTGTGACTTTATCAGAGTTAATGAGGAAGTTTTTTCAAAATGCGCTGATGAATCCATTGATTACGCCATAATGGAACCTTTATCACAAATATCCGGTGATTCTCAAATTGTCGTTTCACCTCTAATTGCCGGCTGGAATGATATTGGAAGCTGGTCGGCATTATGGGAGATTGGCAACAAAGACAATGATGGCAATGTAATAATGACGGGAAATTCAACCAGCAAAAATGACATTATAATGAAGAACAGCCAAAACTGTCTGGTATCGGCTAATCACAAGCTGGTTGCAACTATTGGCATTAAAGATTTAGTTATTGTGGACACACCCGATGCTATCTTAGTGGCTGATAGATCAATGGTTCAGGATGTTAAATCCATCGTGGCGGAATTAAAAAAACGCGAAAGAACAGAACATTATAGTCACCGAGAAGTCTATCGACCCTGGGGAAAATACGACTCCATCGATAATGGTGAACGCTACCAAGTAAAACGAATTACCGTTAATCCAGGAGCCAAGCTCTCACTACAAATGCATCATCATAGAGCAGAGCACTGGATTGTCGTTTCAGGAACGGCAAAAGTCACAAATGGAGAAAAAACGTTTATAGTTACAGAAAATCAGTCGACTTATATTCCTATTGGCCAGATTCACTGCTTGGAAAATCCAGGGGTAATACCGCTGGAAATGGTGGAAGTACAATCTGGTTCATATTTAGGAGAAGACGACATTGTTCGCCTGAAAGATCAATACGGTCGAACCTGAGTTGTTACCAATGAGTAAAAATATGACAACACTCACATGCTTCAAGGCCTATGACATCCGCGGTCGTCTATATGAAGAATTAAACACTGAGATTGCATATCGAATTGGCCGCGCATATGCTCAGTTTTTAAATGCCAGAAAAATTGCCATTGGTGGCGACATCAGATCGACAAGTGAAGAACTAAAAGAAGCACTTGCAAATGGTATTATGGATGCAGGTTGTGACGTCATTGATTTAGGCATGACGGGTACAGAGCATGTTTATTTTGCTTCATTTCACATGGACGTTGATGGAGGCATTGAAGTTACTGCCAGTCATAATCCAATAGATTTTAATGGGATGAAGCTGGTAAAACGCAATGCTCAGCCGGTTAGCGGGGACAGCGGACTAAAAGATATCCAGAAGATTGCTGAAAGTAGTTCATTTAAAAATATTAAGAATAGAGGAACACTTACTAAACTTGATCTGATGGATGATTATATAAATCACATCCTAAGCTACATTCGTCTGGAAAATATCAAACCAATAAAATTAGTTGTGAATGCAGGAAATGGTTCCGCTGGACCTACCCTAGATGCTCTGGAGGAAATGTTTCATAGAAAGAAAATTCCTGTTGAATTTGTAAAGATACATCACACCCCAGATCCAACTTTTCCAAATGGTATCCCCAACCCTCTATTACCAGAAAATCGTTCAGCAACTTCAGATGCCGTGAGAACTTACAAGGCAGATATTGGGGTTGCTTGGGATGGTGATTTTGATCGTTGTTTTCTTTTTGATGAAAATGGAGATTTTATTGAAGGTTATTACATTGTTGGATTACTAGCGGAAGCTTTCCTCAAAAAAAAATCCGGGGAAAAAATCATTCATGACCCACGACTAACATGGAATACTATCGACATCGTAGAAAAGAATAATGGTATTTGCATACAGTCGAAAACCGGCCATGCCTTTATAAAAGAACGAATGCGTCTTGAAAATGCGGTCTACGGCGGAGAAATGAGTGCTCACCACTATTTTCGTGATTTTTCATATTGCGACAGCGGTATGATTCCGTGGCTACTAATTATCGAGCTGATCTCTGTTACCAACACCCCTCTATCTTCGATGGTACGCGAACGCATGCAAGCTTTTCCATGTAGTGGAGAAATCAATTTTAAAGTTCACAATACAGATTCTGTTATAAACGCAGTAAAGAGCCACTACAAATACCTTAATCCAGTTGAGGACTATACTGATGGGCTTAGTTTAGAGTTCGACAGCTGGCGCTTAAACATACGGTCATCCAATACTGAACCTTTATTAAGGCTTAATGTAGAAAGCAAGAATAATGATCAGTTAGTTAAGGACGCTGTACACACCATTAAGCGAATTATTAAAAATTGCATGTAAAGCTTTATTTAATTCAGGAGACTAGCGATGTCAATTAGTGCGGTTTTACCATTAAAAGCCACAGGAAGCTATGGCGCTGACGACCTCAATCGTGCGCATATTCTTTTTAAATCATTAACAATTTTCGCTGAACCAAATCTTTTCTCAGAGTTTTATGTTGTTGTCCCGGATGACGAAGTTATTTTGGTAAAAGAGACTTTTTCTCGCTGGAATACACTACCAATCATTGTCATTCCTGAAAGTCAATTACTACCAGAACTTAAAAACTATCCAAAAATGCGAGGCTGGCGAAAGCAACAACTAATCAAAATTGCTGCATCCAAACTTATCAGTTCTGATTTTTATCTTACATTTGATGCTGACATTGTTGCTTTACGAAAATTTTCCGAGAAAGATCTTATTGTAAGTGGCAAGGCAATTCTTCAGTACGAGCCAAGAAATCGCCATCCTAAATGGTGGAAAGCATCTGCACGTCTTTTAAAAACATCACACAAAATCGGTGATAAAACTCGTGGAATGAGCGTAACACCAGCAATACTGGCCACCAAAATCTGCCAAAAATTGATGACTGATATTCAAAGCCAAAGTAAAAAGTACACCTGGGCTGAAATAATTTGCAACCTGCACATTCCTTCAAACCCAAGAAATTGGTGGATTGGAAATTACCTGAAATTAAAATGGACTGAATATTCGTTATATTATTTATGCTCACAAAAGCATGATTTATTTGACCGATATCATATTGAAGCAGGTACAGACTCATTACCACAACTATTGTTTGTTAACGACACTTTAGATTATGACAACTGGGATCCAGCTAACAGCTTCATCGACACCAATCCGGGATTATTTTGCATTATTGGCAGCAAAACAGCCACCAATCCCAAAAATGTCTGGGAAAAAATATATCCATTCCTCTCGCCAGATGATCCGCATCTTCTTCAATAAAAAAACCGCTCCTGCGGTTTTTTATTGTTGGTTAAACTCAAATAGTTTAGCTTCTTTTAAAAACGCATACATAGAATCTACGCATGAGTAAACCAGCCCACGAATACCAGACAAGAACATTCGCTTAAAAAAATAAACCTTAATAAAATTCATCGGAAATATTAACATTAACTTCAAAATCGAGGCTTTCTTGCCATGATCATATTTATCCAATGCCTTTAGGGTTGAATATCTATTTTGCTTAAGCATCAAGGTCTCAGTTGAATTGTAACCATAATGTTTCACCAGGCCAGAAATACTTCCAACTTTGGCTGATTTATTTAGGATCAGGTTTTCATGTACTTTCCTATCATGTGGATATCTAGCCACATGTTTTTTAAAAAGCCTTACAATAGATCTTTTTGAAGAGTAACGAGACATCGGTTTATTCCAGAAAAGATCTTCAAAGTGAAGCCTGTATGCCTCGAAATCATTGCTTACAACTGATTTTCTAATACTCTCAACAACAGCTTCATTCAGAACCTCATCACCATCAATATTAACAACCCATTCGTTTTTACATAAAGACATGGCATATTCTTTTTGCTTAGAAAACCCCATCCAATCCTTATGAAAAACTTTTGCTCCATTTTTCTTAGCAATATCAACTGTTGAATCTGTACTGCCAGAGTCTACAAGAATGATCTCATCAAATTGCTTCAATGGTTCCAGAACTTCCTGGAGATGCTCAGCTTCATTTAATGTCACCAGGTAAACACTTACAGGAATGTTTCTCTCCACGGCGAATACTCCAATTCAAATAATTTCTAGCCATTTCTTCATGACACTATCGATATCATATTGAGCAACCATTCTTTATGCTGAAATAGACATTTCAGAATAGTCATAATCATCCATATGTATTAAATGCAAGATACCCTTGCTGAGTTCAAAAACATTATCGGGCTCTATCAGAAGACCATTCTGACCGTTAGAGATCATTTCCGATGGGCCAGTTGGACAATCAAAGGCTACTACAGGAAGGCCGAACTGCTGGGCCTCCAAAAGAACCATAGGAAAGCCTTCATAGCGCGAACTAAGACAATATATTGATGCTGAGGAATAATGATCATCAATTGTCTTTGTTGCTGGCTCAAAAACCACCCTTTTATTTAATTGATTATCCTCAACATATTTCTTGAGTATATTCTCTTGACTACCACTTCCTACAATTTTCAACACCCAATCATTATTAACATTACACACCAGCTTCCAAGCCTTCAGGAGAAGATCGAATCCTTTTTGATCCTCTAGTCGGCCTACTGATAATACAGTTTTATTTTTTTTACTTGGTTTGGATTGAACAAGCTTTTTTTCTACTGGATTTGGTATGGGAAAAATTGAAGAATTGATTTCTTTTAGCCCCTTCCGCCAGTAATCAGCATCTGTATGTGTCAGCGTCACGACTACATCAGAGTATTTAGCTGCCAACTTTCTACCGAGCCCACGTCGTTTCGTAGAGGACCTCGAATTAAAATTAAAATGTTCCCAAGCAATTTTTTTTACGTTCAACCCCATGCAAGCCGTGGCAACATAACGAAACAAAGTAGTGTCAACAACAACCAAGGTTTCAAACTCCCCATTCCTTACTATTCGCCTAAGCTTCCATGCGACGGTGAGGAAATGCCGAGTAAATGAAACTCTTTTTTTTAACGGAAATAAACTGATAACCTTAACTTTTTCATCTAATTTAAAATACGGATGATCACCTTGCACTAAACTCAGAAATGTCACATCAAATCCAAGTGATGCAAACTTACTGGCTATAATACTAGAAACGCACTCTGTGCCCCCAGTACTATTAAGATTAGTGATACAAAACAAAATCTTCTTCAAGAAAGACCCCTAACATTATATTCATACATGGCATTATCATCAGAATCAAAGGTCAAAAGCATCACTATCAAAAATGAATAAATCATGACTCCGTTATTATGCGCAAAGAAAACCTGCGTAATACCAAAATCAATATAAGAAAAAACCAAAACCAGTCCAGCAACAGCTTTCGGAGAGCCTGGATTTCGTCTTAACATCCGATAAAAAATCAACGCAGGAATAAAATACAGAGCAAACAGACTGAGAATTCCTATCAGTCCTCTTCGGGCGCCAGCATCTAGAATCTCATTGTGTGAGTGACTGACGATGGATGGTGCAATAGCTCCCTCTTTACGTAACTCAGCTATGCGAGCCTCATAGCCAGAGCGCCCCATACCCCATAAAGGGCTTTCTGATATAACAATCATACTTCCACGCCATAGTTCAAAGCGGGTTCCGGTCGAAGTGCTACTCACTCCTTCAGAATACACTTCAATATCATGAAAAATCTCAAGAACACGCCCCTGCACCCCAGTGGCTGGTAAAAAATATATTGTCGTCAATAAGAGTGTGACGGATAAAACCACTACGGTAATGATTCTTTTTGACACAACCCCAAAGTATTGCTGGCCAATAAAAAACAATATCAACGGCAAGCCGATCCAGCCTCCTCTGCTCCCGGAAAGGAATGATGCAACAATACCCAGCAAGAATCCTATACTCATTACTGCAATCCATAACGACCTGAATTGCTGTTTGTGCATTGCCCAACGTATTCCAACCAGACACAGCAATCCGAATAGCATGGAGATATTTCCGAACTGAATAGCATTGGTAAAGCCATCAGCTCTGGGCACTCCTATAATCACTCGCTCATACAGCGCTATTGTACCGGCGGCAACAGCAGCAAAAGCGATACCAGACCAGAATGCTGTTTCCCTGGGTGGATATTTCAGGAAATAGAAAATGACGAATATTGCAGCAATAAACCGAAACGGTTTGTCATGCTCTCTCAGTGCCTGATCATGCCAGAAAACCTCCAGATGCCAGAGCAGTGAAAAAACCAAAAAGGTAGCGATGATTTTTTTAATGTCATCTGTTGTTTCAAAGAAACGCCTATTGGAGATTACAACGTATATTCCTGCTAAAAACATGATAATTGCCGGATAAACATACCCGGATGGATAAGTCAGAGACAGAGCGAAAAAAAGAAATACCAGCACGGACGAAATATTGTCTGAAAGAAAGGACATCCTGATGAATCGGGCCAAAATCAAATCCCTTAAATTTTAACAGGGTTAAAAAATCAAATAGTTGCCAGCAAAGCTTCTTCCACTTTATCCAGATCCGGAATCATGGCCGGGTCCTGCCCCAGCGTTACCGCGCGCGCATCGTAACCGCCCATATTCATGGCGTCCACATCCTGTATATCTTTTTCGTGGATGTGTACCAGTTTAGGAATACCCTGAATCAACAGGGCATAGAAAGGCATTTTCTTATTCGCACCGACACCGTTAATAATGGCAAAGCGGGCATTGGGGTTCGGGGCCGGGGCGGTCTGGCGGTTGAGCATTTCGTAGCACACCACAGGAACGGTGACGCCGCGCCAGTCAATACGGCCCAGAATCCAGTCCACGCTGGAGGCGGTGGTCAGCAGGTGTGAGAACGGAATAATCTCAGCCACCGACACGTTAGGCAGCAGCAGCTGTTTGTCTTTCAGCGGAATCAGCAGGCAATCCACCTGGTCTGGTGCGGCCGGTAAGGTTTTAGTGAGCGATTGATTCATGGTTTTGTATCCAGCTGTGTTTAACACGGTTTACCAGCTGTAAGGCCAGCTGGTAAGGATCGCCAATGTAATTTACGCGCCGGGTGGCGATAGCGCTTTCCGGCATGGAAGAGTTGCCGCAGGTGGCCGGGGTTTGTACCCACACCGGCACATCGGGGTCGGTCAGGGTAGCCAGCGCTTCGGCCCCGTCATTGCCCATACCACTGAACAAAATGTATCCGGCTTTGTGGCCATAGCTGCGGCTGATATTGAGTATGACCTGGTCAATGGATGGGCCATAGGGGCCAGGCCAGTCGGTGCCCAGGGTTTGCGGTAACCCCTTATCGTCAAAGCAGAATTCGTGCTGAATCGGTGCCACCAGCACTTCACCGCAACGCAGCGGTTCGCCGGCGCGGAAGTTTTTCAGGCTGTATGCAGCGTGCCGGCCGATGGTTTTGCACAGGCTTTGTTCAAAGCGCGGGTCAATGTGCTGGGCATACACAAAAGCCACCGGCAAGCCGGCGGGTAAGGCATCGAGAAAGGCTTTTACGGCTTCCGGGCCGCCCAGTGAGGCACCCAGCACCCATACGCAGCTTGCTACCTGCTGGCTGAAATCCTGCCCGGCTAAGCTGGCGGGTAGCGGTATGCGGGGGTTTTGCTGCCCCGGCAGCTGCTCCAGTGCCTGGCTGTTTTCGGCCAGCAAAGGGGTTACCTGGGTCAGTTCCAGCAGTTTGCTGTAGAGTTTTTTTTCCCATTTCGGAAAGGTCGGGCAGGTTTTTTGCGGGGCTTTTTCCAGCCCGATCAGCACCGGAATATCGCCATCCAGCAGGTTATCCAGCCAGTGCAGGTTTTCATCGTCTTCGTGGCGGATATCCACCACCCAGGCATCCAGCCTGAGTTCCGCCCCCAGCTCCGGCAAGCGCTCGGGGTCGGTGCTCAGCACCACGTCAAAACCAAAGTGCACTAAGGCGGTTTTGAGCAGGTGCTGCTGCAGCCGGTCGTCGGCCAGTATCCCGACCCGGGGCAGCGCCATATCAGTGCTCCCCGCGTCCCAGCAGGCGGTTCATGGTGCCCAGCAGAATATCTTCCTGGAACGGCTTACCGAGGTATTCGTTCACCCCAATCGACATCGCCCGTTCGCGGTGTTTATCACCGGTACGCGAGGTGATCATGATGATCGGAATGTCTTGTAAGCGTGAATCGTGGCGCACCAGCGAGGCCACTTCAAAGCCGTCCATGCGCGGCATTTCAATATCCAGCAGCATCAGGTCGGGTTTGTGGTCCTGCAGGGTGGCCATGGCATCCACACCGTCTTTGGCGGTGAATACTTCCATGCCGTTACGTTCCAGCAGGCGCGTGGTTACCTTCCGTACGGTTACCGAGTCATCCACCACCAGAATGCGTGGCAGGCGGCTTTCCAGTTCATGACGACGTTCCGCTTCCTGGTGATCCAGCAGTTTGGCCTGCTGGTATTCCAGGCTGGACTGGGTACGGATCATGGCCGGCAGGTCGAGAATGATGACCACCGAACCGTCACCCAGAATGGTACCGCCAGACACACCCATCACGCCGGCGAATTGCGGGCCGAGGGTTTTTACCACAATTTCCCGCGAGCCCAGCAGACTGTCGACCTGCAGGGCAAAGGGTGTGGTGCCCCGCACCAGCAAGACCGGCAATGGCATGGTCTGGGCACTGAACTTGGGTGAGGCTTCGTTTTCCAGCATCACGCCCAGGTATTCAATGCGGTAATCGGTGCTGGCGTAGTGGTACTTACGCTCAGCCTGCGGCTGTTCATACAGGGCCTGCATCTGGTTAACCGGCACCCGCACAATACCCTGAATGTTGTTCAGCGGTACGGCGTACAGGTCGTCGCCGACTTTCACCATCAGGGCGCGGTTGACCGATACGGTGAACGGCAGACGCACCACGAAGCGGGTACCCACACCGGCTTCGGACTGAATTTCGACCGAGCCGCCCATCTGTTTGATTTCGCTGGCCACCACGTCCATGCCGACGCCACGGCCGGAAATCTGGGTAATGGCTTCGGCGGTAGAGAAACCGGCCTGCAGAATAAACTGCAGCACTTCCTGATCCGGCAGCTCGTTCTCATCGCTCATCAAGCCACGTTCAATGGCTTTTTTGCGCACGGCGGCCAGGTTAATACCGCGACCGTCGTCGGTCATGGTGATCAGTACATCACCACCGTCACGGCTGATCTCGAGGTCAATGCTGCCCACGTCCGACTTGCCGGCACTGGCGCGCTGTTCGCGGGTTTCAATACCGTGGTCCACCGCGTTACGCACCATGTGCTCAAGCGGGGAGATCATGCGTTCCAGAATGGTGCGGTCCATTTCGCCGTCGGCGTTGTAGACGCGCAATTCCACCTGTTTATCCAGCTCCAGACTCACCTGCCGCACAATACGGCGCAGGCGCGGCACCAGCCGCTGGAACGGTACCATGCGGGTTTTCATCAACCCTTCCTGCAGTTCCGTGTTCACACGGCTTTGCTGCAGCAGCAGGGTTTCCGCATCGCGGGTCTTGTAGCTGAGGGTTTCTTTCAGATCGAGCAAGTCGGAAGCCGATTCCACCAGCGCCCGCGACAGCTGCTGAATGGTGGAGTAACGGTCCATTTCCAGCGGGTCGAAATCTTCGTATTCCGGGCCGTGACGTTCCTGGCGGAACAGTACCTGGGCTTCGGTTTCCATATCCAGACGGCGCAGCTGGTCGCGCAGACGATCCAGCGTCATGTCCATTTCGTCGAGGGTGTGGGCGAAGTCAGTCACCTGCTGTTCCAGACGGCCACGGCCAATGGAGGTTTCACCGGCCAGGTTCACCAGGCTGTCGAGCAGGTCGGCAGAAACTTTTACCAGTTCCTGCGGTGCTTTGTTGCGCGTCTGCTGTTGTACTTTTTGCTGCGCTTGCGGCTGCGGTTGCTGCGGTTTGTCTGCAACCGGTACCGGGCTTGTGGCCGCAGCAGCCGGACGCAGCGGCACCACATTGGTACCGGCAACAGGCTGTTCCTGTTCCGGTTCCTGCTCTTGCGGTTCGTCAGCCTCAGCAGCTGACGGTACGTCTGCCGGTGGTTGCGGTGCCAGTGTCAGCGAGGCTTCGCCCAGCACCACCAGGCCATCGCCCTGCAGCGCGGCAGCGACCTGATCAACCTCTTGCATCAGCTCATCCTGACGCTGGTAAGCGCCCTGGAAGAAAGCCGCATCGCGGTTAATCTGGCCCTGCTGGGCGCGCAGAATATGGGTTTCAAAATCGTGCGCGAGGTCACCAATCCGGCTGAGGCCAGCCAGCCGCGCCCCACCTTTCAGGGTATGCAATACACGCTGAGCCTCTTCCGGCCCGGCATGCTCGTCCGGTTCCTGTTCCCAGTCATGCAGCGCACGGTCGAGTGCTTCCTGCAGTTCATGAGCTTCTTCCAGGAAAATTTCCAGAATTTCGCGGTCCGATTCGTCCAGCGTTTCGGTATGAATGGCGGCAGAAATGGCCGGAACCGTTTCGGTGGCACTTTCATCGTCCACATAGTCCGGTACTTCGGCATAGGCCTGGCCACGCAGAAAACCACGGATTTCCGCCATCATGGCATCGGCCGGTTCCGGTACTTGCCCGCCACGCACGGCATCCAGCTGCACACCCAGTTCGTCATGGGCGCGGTCGAGCAATTCAAACAACGCTGGTTCGGTACTTAAGCGGCCATCACTGACGTTTTCGTACAGGGTTTCCAGCTCGTGACAGAGATCGGCCACGGCGGCAATTTCCGCCATGCGAGCGCCACCCTTTAAGGTGTGCAGCTCGCGCTGCAGCTGAGCTACCTGCAGTAAATCGTCCGGGTTTTCGCGCCAGCGCAGCAAAGCGGTTTCAACCGATTCACCAATTTCCTGGGCTTCTTCGAGGAAGATTTCCAGGATTTCATCGTCGATGCTGTCGTCGTCAGCGGCGGCCGGCGATTCAGCCAGGGTGATGTCTTCGGCCAGAACATCTTCAGCGAGAACATCTTCGGCCAGAGCATCTTCAGCAGTAAGCTCTTCAGCTTCCGGCGCAGCATTATCATCCGACAACCAATCAGGAACCGCCGCCGGCTCTGCTTCCAGAGTCAGCTCATCAGCGGCCCAGTCATCGGCCGGAATAACCTCTGTGCCTGCGGCCGTATCTTCTGCGGCGGTATCTTCTGCAGCCAGATCAAATGCACTGAAATCAATTTCTTCCGCATCATCACCGGCGTTGAAAGCATCGGCCAGCGTGGTGTGGTCGTCCGCTTCCGGAGCGGCAGCATCGATAAATTCCCAGGTCCGCAGACGTTCCAGCAGGGCTTCCGGGCGCTGGGTTTCCTGACCAGCGGCCAGACAATCCATCAGCGTCAGCATTTCTTCGTGCGCATCGGATGCCAGTGCCAGCAAGCCTTCTTCCGGGCTGGCCTGTTCATCTTCAATACGCTGATACAGTTCGTTCAGCACTTCGGCCAGCAGCTGAATGTGTGGCACTTCAGCTTCGGCGGCACCGGCGGCCACATCCTGCAGATCGCGCCGCAAACCCTGCAGCACGGCCGGATCCTGTTGCTGCTGCCATTGCTGCAGCAGTTCATCAGCATCCAGCAAGGAATCCATACCCTGCGCCAGGAAGCGGGAAATCGCCTGCGGATTCGGGCCGCGGCGTTCCTCATTGCTGCTCTGAATATGCTCCAGCAGTTCGTGTTCCAGCTCGGCCAGGTCGGCCAGATAATCAGCACTGCCGCGCAACGCCTCGGCCTGCATAGCGGCCCGGTCGCCCAGCGCATTACCAATTAACTGGGCGCCGGATGCCAGCATATCGACGACGTCGGCGCTGTTATTCACCTGATAAGAACGCAGCTCTTTAACCAGTTTTTCCAGGGGCGACGCGACTTCAGCAATGGCACCGATACCGGCCATATGGGCGCTGCCCTTTAGGGTATGCAGGGCGCGTTGCAGGTTATCGCTGAGCGGGTTCAGGTAATCCTGTTCGCGCGACGCCTGTACAAAGTCATCCATGGTTTGCAGATGCGAACGGGCTTCGCCTTCAAAGATGTCCAGCAGGCTGTCGTCTTCATCGGCTTCGTCGCTGAGGTTGTCGGCGGTGGCCGTTTCAGCGTCATCAGCGGCCGCGGAAGGCAGGGCTCCGGTAATATCACTCAACGGACCAACCGTTTCGCCCGCTGCCAGTGCAAAGGCGTAATCCATCAGCGGCTGGGTATTCACCCCGGCTGGCCGCTGGTTACGGAAATCGTCAATCAGACCCGGCAACAGGGTAATAACGTGGTCGACCAGGCCAATCAGTTCCGGAGTGATGACGATGGTGTTGTCGAGCACCCGGTTGAACATATTTTCAATTGACCAGGCCAGCTCGCCAATGGTCGCGGCCTTTACCATGCGGCCGCTGCCTTTCAGGGTATGGAAGGCACGCCGCACGGTGGTCATGGCTTCTTTATCGTCCTGATCGGCTTTGAATTGCGGCCAGTATTCATTCAGGGTTTCGGTAACTTCGTCGGCTTCTTCGAGGAAGATTTCGATGATTTCATCGTCGATAAGGTCATCATCGTCGTCTGCCGCGGCGGCCGGTTCAACTGCCGGCGCTGGCGCGGCATCAGACACCTGCCCGGATCCGGTTTCAGATGCGGTTTCCGGTTCTGCCTCAGGAGCGGCTTCAGGCCCATCTTCAGGCCCATCTTCCGGCATGGCGGCCGGTTCAGGAACCGCTGCCGTCAGCATTACTTCTTCTTCATCCGGGCCGGCGGCGGCATCGAATTCACCGGCTAATGGCAGGCCAAGGTGTTCGTCGCCGTCAAGGCTGATTTCTTCCGCCACCACGTCAGCAGGCGCGGCCGGCAGCGGCGCGGTCAGGGGCAGATCGCCCAGTGCCCGTTCGGACCGCTGCAATAAGTCATCACCGGCACTGCGCGGATTTTCGCTGTAGCGCTCGAGGAAATATTCCACCCCGCTGAGCACATCGGCAAAGGTGTCCAGTACCGACCACTGCGGTTTCAGACCCGCATCGATCAGTTGCTGCTGCACAAAGGCCGCGGCATGACGCAACACCGCCGCTACCCGTGGCAGCGGAATCATATTCAGCGAGCCTTCAATGCTGTGCAGCTGCCCCGGTACGTCCTGCAGCTCGGCGACGGCCCACTGGTTGGCGATGTACGCCACCACAGAGTCTTTAACCTGCTCCAGCACATTGCGGGCTTCACGCAGTACGGCTTTCTGGGCATCGGACAGCGCACTCTGGCCCACTTTCATGGTCAGATCGCCTTCGCGCTGCATGCCACTGAGCGTGGCTTCGATGTACAGCAAGGCACCGGCCACATCCAGCAGCGCTTCATCCGTGGCCTGGCCATTCGCCAGCATCTGTTCAACCGTGCTTTGTTGTTCCTGCATCACCTTGCGCGGCATGCCCAGACCGAGCATACCCATGGTGTCGCCGATTTGTTTCATGCTGCCGGTCAGATCACGCAGGGCATCGATGCGGTTGTCATCACTGCGCACCAGTAAATCAAAGCGGTCTTTCAGCGCGGCAATTTCTTCGACCAGCGCCCCCAGCACATGGCCAACAGTAGCGCGGTCAGGCCCGGCCAGCGCATGGCGTTCCTGTTCAATTTCTTCTTCGCTCGGCAGCGCCTGACGCAGACCAAACTGTTCTTGCACCTGGCGGATGGCTTCACCCTGGGCATCGGTCCGGGCTACATAAAACAGCAGATTTTTCAGCAGCTCAGCCGGTGCCGGCTGATTAATAGCGGCCACACCTTCTTCAATGGTGGCTTTCAGCAGGTGGTCCAGCTGCCGCAGCAATTGCTTGGCGCTGGAGGGCAGGTGCTGTTGTTTCTGCAACCATTCGCTGAACGCCAGCGCCGGCAGCCAGACAATCCCCTGCGGCGTATGGCCGAGGGTTTTGTGCAGGCGGGCAAAGGCTTTGTTCAGGTATTGCTTGGCTACATCCGGTTGTTTGTTTTGCAGTAATTGCAGCGTGGCGGTCTGCAGCATCTGCCGCACTTTACGCGCCCACTGGGCAAAATCAGCCGAGCCAACGGCCTGCGCCTGCTGCGGACTGAGTGGGGCGTTATGGCGGATAACCGGGGCAAACAGTGAGGTTTCTGACAGGAAGGCTTCGCCCCGGGCGGAGCGCAGTTCGTTCAGAATAGGCAACAAGACCACCGGCAAATCGCGTCGGCCGACTTTGACGTGTTCCAGATAATGCGGCAGCTGAATAATGGCCTGCATGAGGATCTCCAGACCCTCACGCTCATTCTTCAGTGCAGCGGATGACAGGGCAGAGGCAACGGCTTCCATTTCTTCGGCCAATAAGGCCGCGCCATAGAATTCGACCATCTGCAGCGTACCGTGAATCTGGTGCAGGTAGCTCAGGCAAAACTTCAGCCGGCTTTTATCCTGGGGATTCTCCACATAGGCTTCCAGCGCTTGCTGTGCCTGTTGCAGGGTTTCTTCGATTTCCCCTTTTACCCACTCCAGAGCGATGTAATCCTGGCTCATCGCCTTGCGCTCTCCCCTTCAGAATTCGTTTTTTTCCGCACGAATGCGGATACCCGGCTGCTGTGAATCTGCTCCAGCAGCGGATGCTGGTAATCCACCATCTCGCCCAGACCAATCACCAGAATGCCACCCGGTGCCAGGCGCTCGGCCAGCACGTTCAGGATTTCCCGGCGCCGCCAGCGGCGGAAATAAATAAGCACGTTCTGGCAATAAATAACGTGCTGCGATTGCAGCGGACAAGCGGCCAGATTAAGAATATTGACCTGACTGAAACAGCTGCGCTGACGCAGCTCGTCGTTGATCTGCAGCGGCTCACCGGCCTGCTGCGGTTTAAAACCAATGGCCGCATAGGCCTGCGGCACCCATTGCAGCGCCCGGGGCAGATAACGGCCGGCCCGTGCTTTGCGCAATACAATGGTGGAAATATCCGTACCGGTTACCGCGTAACGTTTGCCGGCCGGGGTTAAGAAACGCTCACCCACCATGGCCAGACTGTAGGCTTCTTCACCGGACGAACAACCCACGCTCCAGAATTCCAGTGTTTCGTCGGCACCCAGCTCGGTGGCCTTTTGCTGCACATATTGTTCAACAAAGGCAAAAGCATCCGGGTCACGGAAAAACCGGGTTTCCTGCACGGTCAGGCGATCAACCAGCGTGGTCCACTCAATGGCACCGGACGGCCCGGCCGTAATGCGCTCGTAATACTGCTCGTAACTGTCGCAGCCCACTTCGCGCATCCGCAAACCCAGGCTGGTTTGCAGGAATGAACGGCGCTGGGAAGCCAGACACATACCCGTACGTTCTTCCAGCAGGCTCTGCCAGCGCAAGAACTGAGTATCGTCCAACTCCGGCACAGCGCTCATGGCAGCCCGTAACGGTTGGTTCATAAGTGGTTACCCGGCCAGCCGCTGTGCTTAAAGCACCTGCCGCTGGTCGCCCAGGCCGGATTCCGGCAGCTTAAAGCCGGCTACCGATTCACGCAGCTGGTTGGCCATTTCGGCCAGGTTACCAATCGACTTCGCCGTAGCCGTGGTACCGGCTGAGGTCTGCGAGGTAATTTCCTGAATAACGTTCATCGTGTTGGAAATATGACCCGCAGAAGAAGCCTGCTGACGGGCAGCGTTGGAAATGTTCTGAATCAATTCCGCCAGGTTTTTCGATACGTTTTCAATTTCTTCCAGGGCCACACCGGCGTCCTGCGCCAGACGGGCACCACGTACCACTTCAGAGGTGGTGGTTTCCATCGAAATAACCGCTTCGTTGGTGTCGTTCTGAATCGTTTTAACCAGCGCTTCAATCTGCTTGGTTGCCGCGGCTGAACGCTCCGCCAGACGCTGTACTTCGTCCGCAACCACCGCGAAGCCCCGGCCGGCGTCACCGGCCATGGACGCCTGAATGGCGGCGTTCAGCGACAGAATGTTGGTCTGGTCAGCAATGTCGGTAATCAGGGAGATGATGTCACCAATCTCCTGCGAGGATTCACCCAGACGTTTAATCCGCTTGGAGGTTTCCTGAATCTGTTCACGGATGTTATCCATGCCGTTAATGGTCGCCTGTACCACTTCCGCGCCTTTGTTGGCGATCGCTACCGACCGCTCCGCTACCGCAGACGATTCCGAGGCGTTGGCCGATACCTGGTCAATGGATACCGCCATTTCGTTAATCGCGGCAGAAGCACCGGCAATTTCCTGCGCCTGGTGCTCAGACGCTTCGGCCAGATGCATCGCTGTGGCCTGGGTTTCCTGGGCCGCCGAGGATACCTGTACCGCCGTATCGTTAATGGCAGATACCAGCGCGCGCATCTGGTCGATGGCGTAGTTGATAGAGTCGGCGATGGCGCCGGTAAAGTCTTCGGTTACCGTGGCTGAGGCGGTTAAGTCACCGTCCGCAAGGTCAGCAATTTCGTCCAGCAGACGCAGAATCGCCATCTGGTTCTGTTCGTTTTTGCTGGCGGTCTGGTCCAGGTCACGACGGGTTTCGCGGTAAGACAGCACCCCGAAGGCCACCATCATCACAATCGCCAGCAGCGCGGCAATATAGCCAACCGCCTGCAGCACGTTACGCTGCGTGGCACCGGCCTGAATGTTGCCGGTCAGAATAGAGGTTTGTTCCAGCAGGGCGCGGGAATCTACGAAAATCGCGTCAGATGCTTCCCGCACCTGGAACAGTTCCGGTGAGGTTTCCAGAATTTCATCGACGGAACCGGATACGAATTCGAACAGCTCAGCGACTTCTGCCAGCGCAAAGACCGCTTCTTCGTTGGTTACCTGGGAAATGTTCATGGCCACGTTGCCCTGAATCATACCGTTCAGAACCCGGCCAAACAGCGAGGCGTCACGACCGAAGGCGTCCGCCGCCATTACCGCGTCTTCGCCACCAGCCAGTACTTTAACAACAGACCGTACAATACGCTCCGCCAGCCATGACTGACGTTGTGCCACAGCGACCTGCTCCGCCGGAGCGCCACTGTCGAGCAGAATTTCTACAATTTCGTCGTATTCCACCTGCAGCTGCGGAATGGTTTCCGCCAGTGTCGCGGCTACTTCGTGCAGCGACAGAATTACGTCCTGAGTGCGGATAATCTGGTCAGCGTTGCCTTTTACTTTATTCCACAGCGTCTGTACGTCCGGCATGGCATCCAGCTTGGCGGCCGACAGGCCCGTTTCGGCATTACCTTTGGACAGGTAACCCCAGCGCTGCTCGAAGTTGTCACGGGCAGTACGCAGTTCGGCGAAGGCCTCGCGTTTACCACCGGCCGCTTCTACCGCGTTCTTTGCCACTTCCTGCGACAGCACGCGTAACTCACCGGCGTGTTCAAGGTACTGATCGTCGCGGTTTGCCAGGGCGTTCACATACACCGTAATACCGATGAACACCGCCAGAAACACAAACAGCAATCCGGCCAGAATACCGTTAAGGCGATTCCGGAAGACTGCTGATAAGACGCTTCCTGTATTTCTGCTCATGCCAATTTCTCCACACTCACTGCATGCAATTTATAGTTATCAGCTGCCCGTCGGCAGATTCGGTTGCGACTGCTTAAACAGCAATCTGCAGAAATTCCGGTGCCTGAATCAGCTCGCGCAGCTGAAACACCGGCCATTCCTTTCCGTCACGGTCAAACCCATCCGCAGCAAACTTGGCCAGCGCCGGGTCGGTCTCGTTCATTTCGCGCCGGGTATCCACAGCAAACTGCTGCATCCCCAGCACCGCATCCACCAGCAGGCCGGTAAGGTGGTCATCCTGCTCGACCACCAGCACCCGCCGGCTGCGCCAGCTGGCACGGGACGGCAGCCCCAGCAAACCGGCCAGATCCATTACCGGCACCAGCCGGCCACGTACGTTAGCAACACCCAGCACCCAGCTGCGCACACCGGGCACCTTGGTTAAACGGGGAGGTTGCAGAATTTCGGCGACATCATTCATATCGGCGGCAAAGACTTGCCCGGCCAGCATAAAGCCCACGCCCCGCCAATACGTAACGGCCTCTACCTGTTGTGGCAGAGCCGAGGCATTGCGGCGACTACGGTCAGCAATATCCAGCAGCAGGGCAAAAGGATGCATATCAGCCCGCCATAACCGAGGCGATTTCTGACAGCAGGGTCGCTTCCGGAACCGGCTTCACCAGGTAGCCACTGGCCCCCTGACGCTTGCCCCAGACGCGGTCAGTTTCCTGATCTTTGGTGGTCACAATAATCACCGGAATATGCTTGGTTTCCGGGTCTTTGGTCAGCTGACGGGTAGCCTGAAAGCCATTCAGGCCCGGCATTACGATGTCCATCAGAATGACATCGGGTTTTTCCTGCCGCGCCAGCGCCACACCATCAGCACCGTTCTCTGCGGTCAACACCTGATGCCCGTTTTTTTCCAGCATGGTACGGAATGCTTCGGTTTCTGTCGGGGAATCATCTACTACCAAAATGCGGGCCATGCCACTCTACCTCTTTAAAAATTCAAGTCTGTGCTGATTGGGTCAGGATTTTACATACTGACGGATGGATCCCAGCAGCTCTTCCTTGCTGAAGGGCTTGGTCAGATACTGATCTGACCCGACAATGCGTCCCTTAGCTTTATCGAACAGGCCGTCCTTACTGGACAGCATGATGACGGGTGTCGACTTGAACTTGGAATTATTTTTGATCAATGCGCAGGTCTGGTATCCGTCCAGACGGGGCATCATGATATCGACAAAGATGATGTCCGGGTGAGTATCAGCGATCTTGGCCAATGCGTCGAAACCATCGGTGGCAGTGATGACGTCACATCCGACTTTTTTAAGCAGCGTCTCGGCGGTACGACGAATGGTTTTACTGTCGTCGATGACCATGACTTTGACGTTCTGAAAGTTATCTTCCATAGGGTGGCCTAACCATCCGTTTCTTTTAATGGTGACAGCACCTTAGGTTCCATAAAAAAAGGAGGTGCCTTTGCGTGCGTTTGTATCACACATCATGCAACAAAGGCTAGGCTGCTGCCATGATGCACCGCACACAATTCCGATGCGCCTATAAAACAATGACTGAGGTACACTGCGCAACCAACACAACGCACCTTACAACGCACCTTGTTATGACGGAGTCGCTATGACCATCAAAGTCGGTGTGGTGATGGACCCTATCGCCACCATTCACTTCAAGAAAGACACCTCGCTGGCTCTGCTGCACGCAGCCCAGGAGCGCGGCTGCGAACTCTGGTACATGGAACAGGGCGACCTGTCGATTCAGAACGGTCGCGCCATGGGCCGCATGGCACCGCTTACCGTGGCCATGAACCCCGACCACTGGTTCGATCTGGGCGAGCGGCAGGAGCTGCCGCTGAACAGCCTGAACATTATCCTGATGCGCAAAGACCCGCCGTTCGACAGCGAGTTTATTTACAGCACCTATATATTGGAACGTGCCGAGCAGGAAGGCGTACTGGTCGCCAACAAGCCGCAGAGCCTGCGCGATTGTAACGAAAAAATCTTTGCCACCGCCTTCCCGGAGCTGATGACGCCCACCATCGTTACCCGCCGGGCCGACCTGCTGAAAGCCTTCCATAAAGAGCACAGCGATGTGATTTTCAAACCGCTGGACGGCATGGGCGGTTCGTCAATTTTTCGCCTGAAACAGGACGATCCGAACGTCAGCGTCATTATCGAAACCCTCACCAACCATGGTCAGCAACAGATCATGGCGCAGCGTTTTATTCCTGACATTGTGAAGGGCGACAAGCGCATTCTGATGATTGACGGCGAACCCGTGCCCTACTGCCTGGCGCGCATTCCGGCCAGCGGCGAAACCCGTGGCAACCTGGCCGCCGGCGGCAGCGGTGTAACCCTGCCGTTAAGCGACGAAAACCGCGCCATCGCTGAAAAAATCGGCCCGATTCTGAAAGAAAAAGGGCTGTATTTTGTCGGCCTCGACGTGATCGGCAACAACCTCACCGAAATCAACGTCACCAGCCCCACCTGCGTGCGCGAAATCAGCCGCGATTCCGGTATTGATGTGGCCGGGCAGCTGATTGAGTGTTTGTTGGGGAAGCTTTGACCATTGATCGTTAGGGGTTGAGCGTTCAAGGTTCAGCGCGCACGGCGATAATGACCGGAGCACGCCCAACCCTGAACGCCGAACGCCCAACGTGCTGTATGGACAAATCCCCCCCAAAAGCGCAGACTTGCTGCGCTTTTTTCAACTGCTGAACAGGTATTTTTAACCGCATGACTGCCACGGTTGTTACCAGCTCTGATCGCCTGTCGTTTGCGCTGTTTGTGGCGGTGTTGCTGCATGCTCTGGTGGTGTTTGGCGTGACCTTTCAGGCCAGTGACCGCGACAACCTGTCGAAAACCCTGGAAGTGACCTTAGCCACTTATAAAAGCGACCAGGCTCCGGAAAAAGCCGATTTTCTGGCTCAGGAAAATCAGCAAGGCAGTGGCACGCTGGATGAAGCGCGTATGCTGACCACTGATATGGAAGCTATTTTCCAGGCCAACACCATCAACGAAACCTCCCTGCAGGAACAGCAGGCCAGTGCGCCGCGCCGGCCGGAAGGTCAGCGTCAGCTGGTCACCACAACCGCCAGCAGCCGCAATAAAATTGACACCGAACAACGCCAGCAGACCATGCAGGTCGACCTGCCCGATGGGCCGCAAAAAACCCTGCTGGAGCGCAGCCTGGAAATGGCCAGCCTGGAAGCCAAACTGGATTCCCTGCGCCAGACCTACGCCAAACAACCACGCGTGCAGCGTTTAACCGCCGCCTCCACCATGAAAGCCAGCGATGCCTACTATGTGAACAGCTGGCGCCGCCGCATTGAAGACAACGGCGCACGCAATTACCCGCGTGAAGCAGAAAGCTGCTTCGACGACTGCCGCCTGCGTCTGCTGGTTGCTATTAATGCCGACGGCACCATTAACGAGCTGCGTATTCTGGAATCGTCCGGCCGCAAAGTGCTGGATGACGCCGCCCTGCGCATTGTGCGCATGTCGGCCCCCTTCGCCCCCTTCACCGAAGAGATGAAGAAAACCACCGACGTGCTGGAAATCATCCGCACCTGGCAGTTCAAGGGCAACCGTTACCTTTCTGACGCCAATTAATATGCAACAACTGACCAGCCTGAAAAATCACCTGCTGATCGCCATGCCGCAACTGGAAGATTCCTGGTTTGCCGGCAGCGTTACCTATTTATGCGAACACAGCGACGAAGGCGCCATGGGTCTGGTGCTGAACAAGCCGCTGCCGGTGCACTTCGATGAAATCTGTGAGCAGCTGGATATTCCGCGCGTTACCGGTATCGACCCTGAAATATACGCCGGTGGCCCGGTCAGCCCCGAGCACGGGTTTATTCTGCACCGCCAGCAGGGTAACTGGGGTTCCACCCTGAACATTACCGAACAAACCCACCTGACGTCGTCGAAAGACATTCTGAAAGCCATTGCCGCCGGCTCCGGTCCGCGCCATTTCCGTCTGGCGCTGGGCTATGCCGGCTGGGACGAAGGCCAGCTGGAAGCCGAACTGCGCGCCAACAGCTGGCTGACCGTGGAAGCCACCCCGGAACTGCTGTTCGATACCCCGAACGAACAACTGTACGACGCCGCCCTGAAAGTGCTGGGTGTCAGTGCTGAATTTCTCAGCAGCGACGCAGGACACGCCTGATGAGCCAGGCACCGGCCGCCAAAATCCGCAGCCTGATGGCCTTTGATTTCGGCACCCAGCGTATTGGCATTGCCATGGGTCAGCGCCTGACCGGTACCGCCCAGCCATTGAACCCCATGAAAGCCCGCGACGGCATTCCCGACTGGGAGGCGCTGCAGCGCATTGTCGATGAATGGCAACCGGATGCCTTTGTGGTGGGCTTACCGCTGAATATGGATGGCAGTGCCAGCGACATGAGCCGGCGCGCTAAGAAATTCGCCGGCCGCCTGGAAGGCCGTTATCATCGCCCGGCCTATACCCACGACGAACGCCTGACCAGCTACGAAGCCAAAGGCATGGTCATTGCTCAGGGTGGCAGCCGCGACTTCGGCGCCAACTCGGTCGATGGGCTGGCGGCACAACTGATTCTGGAAAGCTGGATGGCCGCCTGGCCGTTAAAGGACCCTCTATGAACCTGCCCGATATTGAACAAACCTGTCTTGAACTGGGCCAGCGACTGGCCGCTTACCTGCAGGACCAGCAACTGGAACAACCATTGTTGGTCGGCATCCGCACCGGCGGCGTGTGGGTAGCGGAACGGCTGCAGGAACAACTGCACACCGAAGACGGCGTCAGTTCATTGGACATCAGCTTTTACCGCGATGATTTTACCCGCCATGGCCTGCACCCGCAGGTAAAAGGCTCGGAACTGCCCGACAGCATCGAAGACCGGCACATTATTCTGGTCGATGACGTCATTATGAGTGGCCGCACCATCCGCGCCGCCATGAACGAACTCTTTGATTACGGCCGCCCGGCCAGCATCACCCTGGTGTGCCTGCTGGATATTGGCCGCCGCGAACTGCCGGTACAGCCGGATCTGTGCGGCGTACGCCTGCCGCTGGAAGAAGGCCAGCTGGTCAAACTGAGCGGCCCGCAACCGCTGGAACTCACCTTAGCCTGACGAGTCTGCCACCATGAATCACTTGCTCACCAGCACCGACCCCAGCCAGGTACAGCTGACCGCAGACGGCCGGCTGAAGCACTTCCTCACCACCGAAGGCTTAAGCCGCGAGCTGCTGACGGAAATCCTCGACACCGCCGACTCATTTATCAGCACCCAGGAACGCGACGTTAAAAAAGTGCCGTTGCTGCGCGGCAAAACCGTGGTGAACCTGTTCTTTGAAAACAGCACCCGCACCCGTTCCACCTTTGAGCTGGCGGCCAAGCGCCTGTCGGCGGATATCCTCAATCTGGACATCGCCAAATCGGCCACCGCCAAGGGCGAAACCCTGATGGATACGCTGTGGAACCTGGAAGCCATGTACTCGGATATGTTCGTGGTACGCCATGCCGATTCCGGCGCTGCGCACTTTATTGCCGAGCACGTAACGCCTAATGTCGCCATCATTAACGCCGGTGACGGCCGCCATGCCCACCCGACCCAGGCGATGCTGGATATGCTCACCATCCGCCGTCATCAGGGCAGCATTGAGGGCAAAATCGTCGCCATCGTCGGCGATATTCTGCACTCCCGCGTCGCCCGCTCGCAGATTTATGCCCTGAATACGCTGGGCGCCGCCGAAGTGCGGGTGATCGGCCCCGGCACCCTGCTGCCACGCGACATCGAAGCGCTGGGTTGCAAGGCGTACTACCGCATGGAAGACGGCCTCAAAGACTGTGATGTGGTGATCATGCTGCGGCTGCAGAAAGAGCGTATGCAGAACGCCCTGCTGCCGAGTGAAAGCGAATTTTTCAAACTCTACGGTTTAACCGAAGAAAAACTGCTGTGGGCCAAACCGGATGCCATCGTTATGCACCCCGGCCCGATCAACCGCGGTGTCGAGATTGAATCCAACGTCGCCGATGGCCCGCAATCGGTCATTCTGCATCAGGTCAGCTACGGCATTGCCGTGCGCATGGCGGTGATGGCTATGGCCATGAGCGGCCAGCAGCAGGAAAAAAATGAACTGGCCGAACAGGCCGCGGTGAACGATCAGGAGGAAGCATAAGCATGCGTTACTTGCACATTCACAATGCCCGTCTGATCGACCCGGCTCAGCAGCTGGATCAGGTGGCGGATATTTACGTGGCCGAAGGCCGTATCAAAGCCATTGGCCACAAACCGGCCAGCGGTGAAATTGAACACAGCGTCGATGGCAGTGGCCAGTGGCTGGTGCCGGGACTGGTCGATCTGGGTGGCCACCTGGCCGAACCCGGTTTTGCCCACAAAGGTTCCATCGCCAGCGAAACCCGCGCCGCCTGCGCCAGTGGTTTTACTCATGTGTGCTCGTTGCCGGATACCAAACCGGTGGCCGACAGCGGCGCCGTGGTGCAGCTGATTCTGGAAAAAGCCGCCAAAGCCGGTTACGCCAAAGTGCTGCCGCTGGGTGCCTTAACCCAGGGCCTGGCCGGCGAACAGCTGGCCGCCATGTTCAGCCTGCACGAAGCCGGTTGTGTGGCGTTAAGCAATGCCCGCGCACCGTTCAAAGACAGCTATGTGCTGCGCCGGGTGATGGAATACGCCGCCACCTACGACATTCCGGTATTCCTGAACCCGGACGATGCCGCCCTGTCCGCCGCCGGCTGCATGCACGAAGGCCCGGTCGCCACTCGCATGGGCTTAACCGGTATTCCGCGTACCGCCGAAACCATCGCGCTGGCGCAAATGCTGTTATTGATTGAACAGACCGGCGTGCGCGCCCACATCAGCCAGATCAGCTGTGGCCGCAGCCTCGATATGCTGCGCCAGGCCCGTGCCGGCGGCCTGAAGATTACCGCCGACACGCCACTGGCCAACCTGGTGTACACCGATGAAGCCGTGGCCGGTTACAACAGCCAGTTCAACGTGCGCCCGCCGCTGCGTGCCGAGGCTGACCGTCAGGCCTTACTGGCGGCGGTGAACGCCGGTGAGCTGGCGATCAGCTCTAACCATCGTCCGCACGAAGTGGCGGCGAAAAAATCGACCTTCTCCGACGCCGAACCGGGCATGAGCATCTACGATGCGTTCCTGCCGCTGGCACTGCAGCTGGTGGAACGCGGCGAACTGCAGCTAAACGCGCTGATCACCGCCGCCAGCCAGCTGCCGGCCGCCGTCACCGGCTTAAGCCAGAGCCTGCAGGAAGGCCAGTGGTTTAACGCCGCGCTGATCAACCCGGCCAGCGAACGCACCTTCCGCCGCTCGCAGCTGCTGTCGAAAGGCCGTAACACGCCGATTGCCGGCCAGACGCTGAAGGGCGCGGTCAGCGCGGTGTTTGTGGATGGCCGGAAGGTTTTTGGCTGAGCGCTTTTATCCGACAGCAAGGTGGCGCTGCATGCCGTAACGACACCGCCCGTTTTCGCCCTGTTCAGGAATTACTTCCTGAACGGCGACCGGGGCGCACAGCCCAATCAACGCAGCCGCATCAATTCTTCACAATGACCGACCAGGCGCGCCACGGCGCCGCGGTTCGCCTCGACCGCCGCCAGACCCGCAGCCCCCATGGCCTGCCGGCCAGCGTCATCCGCCAGCCACTCACGCAACGCCGCCAACAATTCCTGCGGTTCGGCCGGCACGGTTCGTAACGCGCCCAACTGCTGCAAATCGGCCACGATCTGAGCGAAATTATGATGATAAGGACCCATTAAGGTGGCCTTGCCCAGCGCCGCCGGCTCAATCGGATTATGGCCGCCACGCGGAATCAGGCTGCCGCCCATCAGCACCAGATCGGCCGCCGCCAGCAACGTGAGCATTTCGCCCATGCTGTCGGCCACATACACCTGTACCGCCAGACTGACGGCCCCTTTGCTGCGCCGCTGCACTTTCAGCTGGCGTGTCAGCGCGGCGTTGGTCACGGCTTCAAAACGCTCGGGGTGACGCGGGATTAACAGCAACAGCAAATCCGGGCAGGTTTCCAGCAGGGCCGGATACAAATCCAGCAGCTGCTCATCTTCATTGTCATGGCTGGACGCCAGCGCCAGCACTGGCCGCTGTGCGCCCCATTGTTCACGCAGGGCGGCACCCTGCTCGGCCAAGCCCTCGGGTACATCAATATCAAATTTGACCGAACCCGTGACTTCCAGCCGCTGTTCCGGCAAGCCCAACTGCAGATAACGCTCACCGTCGGTGGCATCCTGCACCGCCACCCGGGTCAGCTGTTGCAGCATTGGCAACGCCAGTTTGGGGTATTTCCGGTAAGTCAGTGCTGACTTTTCTGATAAACGCGCGTTGGCCAGCAGCACCGGTACGCCCTGCTCTTCGCAGGCGGCCAGCATATTCGGCCACAGCTCGCGTTCAATAATCACCAGCAAACCCGGCTGCAGAGTGCGCAGAAAACGCCGCACCATCCAGGGCAGATCCAGCGGCAGATACATGTGGTACACGCCGGTGCCAAACAGCCGCCGCACCTGCTCAGAGCCGGTCGGTGTAAAGGTCGTCATAATCAGCGGAATGGTCGGATGCTGACGGCGGAAGGCCCGCACCAGCGGTGCGGCGGCCAATACCTCGCCCACCGACGCCGCGTGAATCCACAGGCCACCGGGTTGCGGGCGATGCACCACCCGGCCAAAACGCTCGCTCCAGCGCTGGCGCCAGCCTTTATTTTTCCGCCCCTGCCAGGCCATAAACAGCAGAATCAGCGGCAGCAACAATGCGAATAACAAGGAATAGAAAAAACGGGCCACGGTGATCATTCCGCCATAAAAAAGGGCGCGCATCATACCACAGCAGACTTTACCGGCAGCACCCAGCGCGCCAAGCCTGTGATAAACTGCGGCCTTTTCCACCACCGAAGAAGCTCTGGTTTATGGATATTACCCTGCCGAATTTTCACAATGCCCGCGTCCTGGTCTTTGGCGACGTTATGCTCGACCGTTACTGGCAGGGTTCCACCTCGCGTATTTCGCCGGAAGCGCCGGTGCCGGTGGTCAAAATTCAGGATATCGAAAACCGCGCCGGCGGTGCCGGTAACGTGGCGCTGGGAATTTCCGTTCTGGGCGCCAAAGTGGATCTGATCGGCCTGACCGGGGCGGATGAGAATGGCAACATTCTGGAGCAGCTGCTCAGCCAGGCCGGAATCCGGACCCATCTGCAGCAGCACCCGGGCTTACCCACCATTACGAAATTACGGGTGTTAAGTCGTCATCAACAATTGATCCGGCTGGATTTTGAAGAGTCCTTTACCGGCGCAGATCTGCCGGCGCTGGAACAAGCCTTTGCCGGGCTGTTGGCTGATTGCGGCGTGGTCATTCTGTCGGATTATGGCAAGGGAACATTAACCGATCCTCAACCCCTTATTCGTGCTGCGGCCAGCGCCGGCGTTCCGGTTCTGATTGACCCCAAGGGTACCGATTTTGAACGCTACCGTGGCGCCACCCTGCTGACCCCGAACCTGAGCGAATTTGAAGCCGTGGTTGGCCATTGCGCCGATGACGACACCTTAATTGCCCGCGCCCAGCAGCTGATTAATACCTACGACCTGCAGGCCCTGCTGGTTACCCGCAGTGAAAAGGGCATGACCCTGATTCAGCGTGACCAGGAGCCTTTTCATCAGCCCACCCGGGCCCGCGAAGTGTTCGATGTTACCGGCGCCGGCGACACCGTAATTTCGGTACTGGCCGCCGCACTGGCCGCCGGCACGCCGCTGGTGCAGGCCACGGTGCTGGCCAATACCGCCGCCGGTGTGGTGGTGGGCAAACTGGGCACCGCCACCGTTACCACCGAAGAACTGCGCCATGAACTGCGCCAGGAAAACCATCTGGGTGCCGGTATTTTTGACGAAGACAGCCTGCTGCAACTGGTGCAGGAAGCCCGCGCCCGCGGTGAAACCCTGGTGATGACCAATGGCTGCTTCGACATTATTCACCCGGGCCATGTGCAGTATTTAAAAGAAGCCAAAGCGCTGGGCGACCGCTTACTGGTAGCGGTGAATTCCGATGCCTCAGTAGCGCGGTTGAAAGGCCCGACCCGCCCGATTAACCCGCTCGATCACCGCATGGCCGTGCTGGCCGGACTGGAAAGCGTGGACTGGGTGGTGCCGTTCGGCGAAGACACACCAGAACGCTTAATTTGCCGGGTATTGCCGGACATTCTGGTAAAAGGTGGTGATTACAGCATTGAACAAATCGCCGGCGGTCAGTGCGTGCAGGATAATGGTGGCGACGTCATTATTCTCAGCTTTAAAGATAATTGCTCAACCTCGGCAATTGTTAAAAAAATTCAGGCAACTGAAGCGAAATAACCGGGCAGAAGGTAATTAAAAAGCATGAATAAACCGCAATTTACCACCGCGATGCTGCATCCCCGTTATTGGATTCTGTGGTTTTTTATCGGCTGCGCCGCGGCAATTACCCGGCTGCCTTACCGCTGGCAAATCAGCATCGGAAAATATTTTGGTTTGCTGCTGCATAAAATCGCCCGCAGCCGCCGTCATGTAGCCGAAGTGAATATCCGCTTATGCTTTCCGGAGCAATCACCGGCGGAGCAGGCACAGCTGGTGCGGCAGATTTTTATTGATAACGGCATTGGGTTTATGGAAACCATGATCAGCTGGTTCCGGGCCCCTGATTATCTGCTGCCCATCTGCCGTATTAACGGCCTGGATAAACTGCAGGCTGCACATGCTACCGGCCGCGGCGTGCTGATTCTGGGCGGGCATTTTTCTATGCTCGATCTGGCCGGCACCCTGGTTGGTAATCACGCGACCGTCAGCATTACCTATAAGCCCCAAAAAAATGCCGTGCTGAATTTCATTATGAAACGCGGCCGCTCGCGCACTTATAAGAACCAGTTTGTCAGCAAAGATATCCGCGGCATGATGCGCGCCCTGAAACAAGGGGATGCCGTGTGGTACGCACCGGATCAGGATTTCGGCCCGGACAACAGTGTCTTTGCCCCGTTTTTTGGTGTGCCGACGGCAACCCTGACAGCCACCTCGCGCATAGCCAAAGCCGGTAATGCGGTGGTTATTCCCACCAGCTTTTTCCGCTTACCGGGAAACACCGGCTACGAAATCAATTTCTTTGATCCACTGCCGATTCCGGGAGAAAGTGACGAAGCCGATGCGGTGGTGGCGAATCAGTTTCTGGAGCAGCAAATACGCCGTTATCCGAGCCAGTATTTATGGCTGCATAAGCGCTTTAAAAGCCAGCCGGGGGAAGCGGGGGAGCGGGGAAGGTTGTATCAACGTCGTTGAGGGTTAGGCGTTCATGGTTCAGCGGGCTCGGAGAAAATATCAGTGCTCGCTGAACGCTGAACCCCCAACGCTCAACCTGCCGCCTGCATCACCCTTAAATAGGTTTCCTGCAGCACTTTCACATCATTAGCCGCGCGGTGGCGGTTAACGCCTTCCTGCTGTTGCCACAGCATTTCTTTGGTGTCGTGCCACACTTCCATTTGCTCCGGCGTCAGCAGTTTGTTGATGGTTTCTATGCGGAAGCGCTGCACTAATTCGGCTTCGTCGAACAGGCGCGCCAGCCACGAACTGTCGAAACTCCAGGCGTCTGAATACAGCACTTTTCCGTACAGTAATTCGTTCATAATCAGGGCGATTTCGCGCGGGGTTTTGCCTTCGCGCTGCAGCAGTTCACGGGAAATGCCGTGCACCTGTTCGGCGTCGTCACTCCAGTGATCCCAGCCCGCCGGGGGTTTGATCAGAAAGCTGTGTACCAGCCGGTCTTCCAGCGCAAAGCCTACCTCAATCGGGTAACTGCCACGGCCGAACCCTGAGGCTTCCAGATCAATAATGGCAGGTAGGCTGTTGCTCACCGGTTTTATCCCTTGCTGTTGTTTTTGCCCGCTCTGGCCGGTTTGTCCACTTTGGCCAGGCGCTGATTGTAACCGCAATTGACCGGTTTGTGTTGGCCACCGCGCTCAGCGCCCGGACTAGCCCTGCCCGCGAACCTGCGGCGCCACCCGCATGACTTCCGCCACCGTGGTCATGCCCGCAGCCACTTTATGCGCGCCGCTTAAACGCAGGCTGTGCATGCCTTCTTTCATCGCCGCCTGGCGCAGTTTGCTGTGGTCGGTGGTGTCGGTAATCAGGGTTTCGAGGCTGTCGTTCATTGGCATCACTTCGTAAATGCCCATGCGCCCCATATAACCGGTACCGCGACATTCCAGACAGCCTTTGGCACCGTACACAAACTCCGGCGTCTTCACCAGCCAGGGCGCTGTGAGTTGCTTCCAGCTTTGCTCATCCACCGGCTGTTTCACCTTGCAATGCGGACAAAGCGTCCGCACCAGCCGCTGCGCCATCACGCCCAGCACACTGGAGCGGATTAAATACGACGGCAGGCCCAGTTCCAGCAGACGGGTAATGGCCGAAGGCGCATCGTTGGTGTGCAGGGTGGATAACACCAGGTGGCCGGTTAAGGCCGCCTGCACCGCGATTTCGGCGGTTTCGAGGTCACGCACTTCGCCCACCATGATGATGTCGGGGTCTTGCCGCAATAAGGCCCGCACGCCACTGGCAAAGGTTAAATCAATACCCGGCTGGACCTGCATCTGGTTAAAGGCCGGCTCTACCATTTCTATCGGGTCTTCGATGGAAGAGACGTTTACTTCCGGTGTGGCCAGTTGTTTCAGGGTGGAATACAGGGTGGTGGTTTTACCCGAGCCGGTCGGGCCGGTAACGAAAATAATGCCGTGGTTATGGCGTGTCATCTGGTTCCAGCGGCGGTGATCTTCCTTACTGAAACCCAGCTCAGAAAAACTGCGCACCAATACCTGCGGGTCAAAAATCCGCATCACCAGCTTTTCGCCAAAAGCGGTCGGCAGCGTGGATAAACGCAATTCCACTTCCTGACCGGACGGGGTTTTGGTTTTTAAGCGGCTGTCCTGGGGTTTGCGCTTTTCCGCAATGTTCATGCGTCCCAGCGATTTGATGCGGGCGATGACCGCCAGCCCAACCTGCGCCGGCAGGTCGTAGACATTGTGCAGCACACCGTCGATGCGGAAGCGCACATGCCCTACTTCGCGGCGCGGTTCCAGATGAATATCACTGGCGCGCTGATCAAAGGCGTACTGCAGCAACCAGTCGACAATATTAACGATGTGTTCGTCATTGGCGTCCGGTGCTTTGGCTTTGCCCAGCTCCAGCATGGATTCCAGATTCTGCACCACACTGGCGCCCTTGTGGCTCTGGCGGGCGCGGTTAACGGAATTGGCCAGCTGGTAGAACTCCACCCGGTAGCGTTCGATATCACCCGGTGCCGCCAGTACCCGTTTAACCTGGCGGCGGGTAACGTGCTCAACGTCGGTTACCCAGCTGTTTACCAGCGGTTCGGCACTGGCCACCACCACGCTGTCGACGCTGACCTTTACCGCCAGAATGCCGTGGCGCTCAGCAAAGGCGTACGACATCACCTCAGTAACTGCCGGTACATCCACTTCCAGCGGGTCGATCTGCACACAATCCAGCTGGTACTTAGCCGCCAGCCATTCCACCAGCACCTGCTCACTCAGCAAGCGGCCGGGCTGGCGCGCATCGGCATAGCCCTGCCGGCCTAACAGGGTAATGGCATGCAGGCTCTGTTCATCGGCTTTACGCCGCAGACTTTGCGCCAGCGCATAATCATCCGGATTGAGCAGCTGTTCGCGGCGCAGTTCATCAATTAACGCCGGTAAAGTCAGCAATCGTTCGGCCTTGGCCTGCATAAATATCCCCGCTGGTGTTCAGTCGTTCAGAGTTCCCGCGCCAGCTGCGCCAGATGCTCCACCGCCCAGCCGGCATAATCAGCCAGCGGGCGCAGTTCCTGGCCATCCGGCCCGGTTAAGGGTGCCAGCGGCCAGGGTCTTTGTAGCAAAGTTTGCGCGTGCAGCATATCGACCAGTACCCGTAATGTACCTTCGCCGATGCCGGCGCCGTTAATCCCCAGCCCCTGCCCCAGTTCCGGCCGGCCGCGCAGGTAATCGCAGCTCTGACACAGCAGCGCCATATCGTGCTGACGGCCGCGCCATTGTTCTTCATCCTGCGGGCGCTGATCGTGCAGGCGCTGTAACAGCGGCGCCTGTTGCTGTAACGCATGGCGTAACCAGCGGGCGGCGGTGGCCCCCGTTGATTCTGGCCAGACCAGCGTATGCAGCGCACCGGCAGCAGCACTGCCGGCCTGTGCCAGCTGAGCGTCGTTGCGGATGGTCTGCAGTTGTTGCTGTACCTGCTGTTGCAGGGCTTTGCGCTCGGCGGCGGTCTGGCCAGGTTCATCGGCGCTGTTCAGATAAGCCAGCAGCTGTGCCCGGGCGGCCAGCTGCTGCAGCGGCGCCTGCCAGACATCCAGCGCCTCACGCAGCGCTTTGGTGTCGCGGCGTTTCAACACTTTGCCGGCCTGTTGCGGCAACTGGCGTAACGCCTGCCAATGTTGCAACGCGGTTAACGCCGCCGCGCTGTCGTTGTCCCACAGGCAGGCTTCCAGTGCCCGCTGCCATTGCTGCAACCCGGCACTCAGCCAGCGCGGCAGTACCTGCGCCAGATCCTCGTCACGGCTGAAGCTGACAGTCTCCTGCCAGCTGCGGCTTAACCCGGCCAGCCGGTAACCGCGCTCGGCTTTGCTGACATCACTCAGCCACAGCGGTACCTGTTCACTCAGCTGTTGCAGCAGTTGCCACAGCACAGCGGCGTCGCCCTGTTGCAGTTCCAGTTCCAGCTCACACAGCGGCACGCTTTTTTTACCGGTACTGACGGTGCCGGTATCAATCACAATTTCGACCTGCGCGTTATCCTGTTGCCACAGCCAGCGCTGACGGTTGAAATCGGTAGCAAAAATTTCCGCCAATTCGCTGGCCTGTACTCCGGCCGGCCAATGGGCGGTAACCTCATCCTGCTGCAGCAGGGTAAGATCCAGCGCGGCACCGGTTAAGGGCCAGTTCCATTCACCGCGTTGTTGTAAGCCGGCAACACTGGTGCCCCGGGTTTTCAGGGTTTGCTCACACTGGCCGTTATTGTCACGGATGCGCAGTGCGGCGCGGGCGTTGGCCAGCGCATTCTGTGGCGTATCGAAATAGCGGTTTTTCAGCGTAGAATGGCCTTGCGGCTGCGCCAGTGTGTCCAGCAGGGTGGCTAAGGCAGCAACCTGTTGCGGCTGCAGACGACATTTAATTTCGGTTTCTGTTGGCATAGTGACCTGATAATAACCGGCCGCGAACGGCCTGATGAATTGCAGTGCGGAGAATACTATGAGTGCGCCTGTTGTGCCCGATCTTGTCAGCTGTTTACGCACATTAGTGGCGCATAACAGCATCAGTTCCGTGTTGCCGGAATACGATCAGAGCAACAGGCCGGTGATCGACACGCTGGCGCAGTGGTTTGGGGCGCTGGGTTTCCGCTGTGATATCCAGCCCATTGCCAACTTTCCCGGCAAGGCCAATTTAATTGCCACCCTCGGCAGCGGCCCCGGCGGACTGGTATTCAGTGGCCATACCGACACCGTGCCCTGTAACCCGGAAAAATGGCAGTCGGATCCGTTCACCTTAACCGAACGCAACGGCCGTTATTACGGGCTGGGCACCTGCGATATGAAAGGCTTTTTTGCGCTGGTATTGGAAGCGGTTAAACATTACCGCGCTGCCGATTTTAAGCAGCCGCTAATTGTATTGGCCACCGCCGACGAAGAAAGCTCAATGTGCGGCGCGCGCGCCTTAGCCCGTGACGGCCAGCTGCAGGCCCGCTACGCGGTGGTGGGCGAACCCACGCGGCTGCAGCCCATCCGTATGCACAAGGGCATTATGATGGAGAGCATTCGCTTAACCGGCCGCAGCGGCCATTCGTCTGACCCCGCACTGGGCATTAACGCCCTGGACGCCATGCACAGCGTGATGGGCGAGCTGATGAACCTGCGCCGCGACCTGGCCAGCCGCTATACCAATGCGCATTTTGCCGTGCAAACGCCGACCATGAATTTCGGCTGTATTCACGGCGGCGATAACCCCAACCGTATTTGCGGCACCTGTGAACTGGCGTTCGATTTACGCACCCTGCCGGGCATGAGCAACGATGACCTGCGCGCCGAAATTCAGCGCCGCGTGCACCCCATTGCCGAACAAAACCGGGTGGAACTGAGCTACGAATCGCTGTTCCCCGGCATTCCGTCGTTTGAAACCCCGGCCACCAGCGCCTTGGTAGAAGCCGCCGAACGCTTAACCGGCAGCCACAGCGACGCCGTGAATTACGCCACCGAAGCGCCGTTCCTGCAGCAGCTGGGTATGGAAACCATTGTGCTGGGGCCAGGCAGTATTGATCAGGCGCATCAGCCGGACGAATATCTGGCCCAGGACCAGATTGAACCCTGCGTGCAGTTATTGCGCGGTTTGATTGAGCGCTTCTGCCTGACGCCGGCGCGTGCTTAAATCCCTGGCCAACCATCCTTAATACGAATAAACCGGCCACCGCCACAAGGAGCCAACCGCGTGCAACCCGACACCACCGCTTACGTTCAATGGTTCCGCCAGTCGTCGCCCTATATTAATGCGCACCGCGGCAAAACCTTCGTCATCATGCTGGAAGGCGATGCCATTGAGCATGAGAATTTCCCCACCGTGGTGCAGGATATTGCCCTGCTGAACAGCCTGGGCGTGCAACTGGTGCTGGTGCACGGCGCGCGGCCGCAAATTGATGCGGCGCTGCAATTACTGAACATTGAAAGCCGTTTTCATAATGACCTGCGCATTACCGATGCAGCCGCGTTAAACGCCGTGAAAGCCGCCGTGGGCATGGTCAAAGCCGATGTCGAATCGCGCTTATCCGTCGGTCTGCCGAACTCGCCCATGCACGGTGCCCGTATCCGTGTGGTCAGCGGCAATTTTGTTACTGCCAAACCGCTGGGCGTGATCGATGGCGTGGATTTTCAGCACACCGGTGAAGTGCGGCGTATTGAACATCAGGCCATTGCCGAGCTGCTGGCGCAGCGCAATATTGTGCTGCTGTCGTCGGCCGGTTATTCGCCCGCCGGCGATATGTTTAACCTCGCCGTGGAAGATGTGGCCCAGCATGCGGCGGTCAGTTTACGCGCCGACAAACTGATTATTCTCGGCCGCCATGCCGGCCTGCTGGATGCCGACGGCAATACTCTGGAAGACCTGACCTGCCTCGATCTGGAACAACTGCTGCCGGGCCTGAAAGGCGAGCCGCGTAATCATGCCGATGCCGCCTTAAAAGCGGTGCGCAAAGGCGTACCCCGGGTGCACCTGCTCAGCTACGCCGAGGACGGCGCGTTATTGCAGGAATTATTTACCCGCGCCGGCCACGGCACCTTAATCAGTCAGCACGCCTACGACCAGTTACGCGCGGCCCGCAGCGACGACGTCGCCGGCATTCTGGAATTATTACGGCCGCTGGAAGAACAGGGCATTCTGGTGCGGCGTTCACGCGAATTACTGGAAAGCGAAATTCAGCGCTTTTATGTGATTGAACGCGACGGCATGATTACCGCCTGTGCGGCACTCTACCCCTATTCCGACGATCAGGCCGAACTGGCCTGCGTGGCGGTGCACAGCGATTACCGGGGTACCAACCGCGGCGCCCAGCTGCTGGAGCAAATTGAACAGGAAGCGCGGCGGCGGCAGTACAAACAATTATTTGTGCTCACCACCCGCACCGCGCACTGGTTTATTGAGCACGGTTTTGTCGCCGGCAGCGTCAGCGAATTACCGCAGGAGCGCCAGCATCTGTATAACTGGCAACGTAATTCCAAGGTCTTTTTCAAAAGTCTGTAAATTGTGGAAATGATTACCCACCTGGGCCGGGAACTGCATCGTCGTTACGATGAGTTCGGCCCCATTCTGGTGTTCGACGACGGCAATAAACGCTATTTAAGTTTTGGCACTGCCGACGAACAGAGCTGCCAGCTGAACAGCGCGCCGCTGCAATTGCAGCACGAATACGCCCGCGCTATGGCAGCGGTGCTGGTGCAATTTTCGGATGCGGCGCTACCCACACAGATCACCCTGCTCGGTACCGGCGGCGGCACGCTGGCGGCGGCACTGCATCATGTATTACCCCAGGCGCAGATTCAGGCGGTGGATTTACGCACGGCGGTTTTGCAGGTGGCGTACCAGTATTTTTCCCTGCCGCGCGGCCCACGTTTAATTACCCACTGCTGCGATGCTGCGGATTTTTTACGTCAGTCCGACGCCGCAAGCTGTGAGTTATTAATTACCGATTTATATCAGGCCGGCGGCCTCGACCCCTTGGTATTACAGGCCGATTTTCTCGACGCCTGCCAGCGCCATCTGCAGCCCGACGGCTGGCTGGTGCTGAACCTGTGGAAAGAACACCGCGAACAAACGGATTGCCTGCTGCAATTAAAACAGCGTTTCACCACCGTCCTGCAAACCACCACCGCCGACGGTAACTGGATACTCTGGGCCAGCCGGGCCGCAGCCACCGATAAAAAAACCGCCCAGACCCGCAGCAAAGCCTTATCTCCGGCTGCCGGTTTTAACCTCTGGAACGCCGTGAAAGGCTTTTACCGGCACCGGTAACAAAGCCTCACCATTCAATTATTGAGGCCCGCCACCCTTTCCGGTACTTTCTGGGCACACAACAATAACAAGAGTAGGTTTCCATGTTCGAGGCTCTGACTCAGATCGGTCTGCCCATTGCGTTAATTCTGATTATGGCGGGGGTGGGGCTGGGCCTGACGCCGGCCGATTTCTGGCGGGTTTTCCGTGAACCACGGGCATTTCTGCTCGGTGCTTTTTGTCAGTTTTTATTGCTGCCGCTGATTGCTCTGGGGGTTATTGCGTTAACCGGTTTACAGGGCGAACTGGCCATCGGCTTGTTTATTCTGGCGCTCTGCCCCGGCGGCACCACCTCCAATTTATACAGCCTGCTGGCCCGTGCCGACGTTGGTTTATCGGTATCGCTGACCGCCGTTATTGGCTTTATTACCCCCTTCACCATTCCGCTGCTGGCGGTCTGGGCCATTGAGTTTTACGGCGATGGCCGCGCGCAGTTTGAACTGCCGATTGCCAAAACCTGGCTGCAGCTGATGATTATTACCGTGGTGCCAGTGGTGGTCGGTATGCTGATCCGGGGGCGTTGGGAGCGCTTCGCGCTGAAGATGGAACCCTTTATTACCCGCTTTTCGGCGCTGGTGTTGTTGCTGCTGATTATTTCCATCAGCGTTAATCTGGGCAGCCGTATTATTGATTTCGCCATTCAGGCCGGGCCGGCAGCGGTGCTGCTGAATTTAATCACCATGGCGCTGGGCTATTTTGCCGGCAAGGCGTTGCTGCACCGCGAGGCGCAGGCGCGCGCTATCAGTCTGGAAGTGGGCTTGCAGAACGGTACGCTGGCACTGCTGATTACCACCGGCATTCTGCAAAGCGCCGAAATGTCCGTCGCCCCCAGTATTTACAGTCTGGTGATGTTTATCAGTGCCACGCTGTTTACCCTGTGGGTATTACGCCAGGACCGCCGTCGCCGTTTCCGTGGCGCGGCACAAGCCTGAGAAACAATGCTGCCTGTGGTTACCAGGGCAGCGGTTCCGCCACTTCCGCCCAGCGCTGGCGCTGATCAATATCGGCCAGCGCATCCCCCAGCCGTTCACACTCGCCCACCGCTTTGTTCCAGCGCGCGCGGCGTTCGTTATAGTCGGTAAACTGGTAAAAATCCTGCAGGTCAGGAATGCGGCCACCCGGTAAGGTGGCGGCAAATTCCCACGACGGCGCCACAATAATGGTGCGGCGGTAATGCTCGCGCGCCGCTTGGCGCCAGCGCAGTTTTTTATCAAACCAGCCACCTTTCGGTGGGCTGGCAAAATAATGCGGATACAGCACAAAGCCCTGTTCCGGCAGCACGGGTAAATCAAACTGGTAGTCGGTAATACCGCCATCGCGGTATGTGCCGCGCGGGGCACCGGGAATATCCTGCACGCCGCTGATGGCCACCGGAATGGCACCGGTGGCGAGAATGGCCGGGGCAATATTCTCCGCTGTCAGGGTCACCTGCCGGGCCGGCAAATGCGGGAAATGCGTCACCGGTGGTTTATCCGGATGATGAAACAGCACCCGCTCAACAAAGGGCCGCATGGCACTGCGACTGACTAAGTTGGAAGCCATGGCGCCGGCCATGCCCAGTGTCTGCAGCCATTTCTGCTCCGACCCACCCAGGCCACGGCAACGCGCCACCAGCGTGTGATAGCGCACGACCGGGTTGGCAATAATTTCCTGCGCCCCGGTTTTACCCAGAATTTCCTGCAGAATCACCCGACAACCGGCACCCACTTCCTGCGCCGTGGGTTGCAGCGAATATTGCTGCGCCATATAGGCTTCCTGAAAACGGGCGTGCGCCGCCAGCGGATTATTCTGGGCGTAACAGGCCAGCCGCCAACCGCCGGCCGAGGTGCCCAGCAGGTGCAGGGGTTCGGTACGGCCGGCAAACCACTCACTGAGTAAATAGCGGTCAATGGCCGCCAGCGACAGCCATTTAGGGCCACCGGAAGCCCCCAGCACCATACGGATATCGGCAGCACTCAGGCCATGGTTGCGGATATGCGCCAGCGCCTCGGGGCCGGCAAAGATTTTCAGGGCAGATAACATACAAGCCTCAGCAAACGACAGCACGGCGGCCGTTGTACGCCGGCCGCGCGTTCAGGTTAAGGGGCATTCGTGCTGAACCTCAGGCGCGGCGCTGATACACCACAAAGCTGTAGTCGTAGGGGTTACCGCCTTCGGCGGCGAAGTCTTCGCGTGCCATTTCCTGCCACACGCTGCGGTCAAATTCCGGAAAAAAGGCATCGCCGTCCACCTCGGCGTGCACCTCGGTCAGGTACATACGATCCACCAGCGGCAGCGCCTGAGTGTAGATTTCCGCGCCGCCGATGATCATGGCCTCGTCCTGGCCGTTAATCAGCCCCAGCTGTTCTGCCAGCGCCTGCGCCGCGGCCAGCGAAGCAACCACTTTCACGCTGTCGTTGGCATTGGGCGGTACGTAATCCGGCTGGCGGGTAATCACAATATTGGTGCGGCCCGGCAGGGGCTTGCCGATGCTTTCATAGGTTTTGCGGCCCATGATGATGGTTTTGCCCATGGTCACCTGCTTGAAATACTTCAGGTCATTGGGCAGATACCAGGGTAATTTATTGTCGATGCCAATGGTGTGATTGCGGGCCAGCGCCACAATTAAAGACAGGCTCATAAGGAAAGACTCATAAGGAAAGCCTCACGGCAGATATTCGGTAACAAGAAAGCCGCGATGATAACGAATCAGCGCGGCAGAGGGCCAGCCGGCGCGGTGTCAGACCGCGACCGGCGCCTTGATATGCGGGTGATGCTGGTAGCCTTCGATGACAAAATCATCGAAGTGGTAATCGAACAGGCTGGCCGGTTTACGCTGGATTACCAGCTGCGGCAACGGCAGCGGTTCACGGCTCAGCTGCAGATCGGTCTGCTCCAGATGGTTGGCGTACAGATGCACGTCACCGCCGGTCCAGACAAAATCACCCACGTCCAGATCACATTGCTGCGCCACCATGTGCACCAGCAAGGCATAGCTGGCGATGTTAAACGGCACACCGAGAAAAATATCGGCACTGCGCTGATACAGCTGGCAGGACAATTTGCCATCGGCGACGTAGAACTGGAAAAACGCATGGCAGGGCGGCAGGGCCATGTTCTGAATTTCGCCCACGTTCCAGGCCGACACAATCAGCCGGCGGGAATCCGGGTTGTTTTTAATCTGCTCCACCACCTGGGTAATCTGGTCAATATGGCGGCCATCGGCGGTTGGCCAGCTGCGCCACTGCGAACCGTATACCGGGCCCAGATTGCCCTCGGCATCGGCCCATTCGTCCCAGATGGACACGCCATTTTCTTTCAGATAACGAATGTTGGTATCGCCGCTTAAAAACCACAGCAGCTCATGAATAATCGAACGCAGATGCAGTTTTTTGGTGGTGACCAGCGGAAAGCCCTGGCTCAGATCAAAGCGCATCTGGTAACCGAAACAGCTATAAGTGCCGGTGCCGGTGCGGTCTTCTTTAAAGGTGCCATGCTCACGCACATGACGCATCAGATCGAGATACTGTTTCATACCTGTTGTCCTTTCGGGTCAGCACTGCGGTAAGCGTGCACCAGCAGCACCGCACCAATAATAATCATCGGGATGCTCAGCAACTGGCCACGGCTGAGCCAACCAAACATATCAAAACCAATGTGCGCATCCGGCTCGCGGAAGAATTCGGCAATGGTACGGAATATCCCGTAGCCGAACAAAAATGCGGCCCCCACTGCCCGCTGCGGGCGCGGCCGCGACGAGTAAAACCACAAAATAACAAACAACAAAAAGCCTTCCAGTGCCGCCTGATACAACTGCGACGGGTGCCGGGGCAACTCACCGCCCCGCGGAAAGACCATGGCCCAGGGTACCGAAGCCGGGTCGGCCACGCGCCCCCACAGCTCGCCACCGATAAAGTTACCGATACGGCCGAACATCAGACCAATGGGCACAAAGGGCGCAACAAAATCGCCCACCGCAAAGAAATTCTTTTTATAACGGTGCCCGAACAGCGCCACAGCAATAAGCACGCCCAGCAAACCACCATGGAACGCCATACCACCTTCCCACACCCGGAACAGCCATAACGGGTCCTGCAGAAACTGCGGGAAGTTATAAAACAGAACGTAGCCTACACGGCCGCCCAGAATAATCCCCATGGCGCAGTAAAACAGCAAGTCGGATACCTGCGCCTCAGTCCAGCCGGAACCGGGCTTGCGCACCCGGTAAACCGCCAGCGCCCAGGCGGTGGCAAAGGCCAGCAGATACATCAGCCCGTACCAGTGAATTTTCAGCGGCCCGATGGCAATGGCCACCGGATCAATTGCAGGGTAAGTCAGCATCAGACAGTCCTTGCTTACAACAACAAAAAGTTAAGCCCCACCACCACCAGCAGCAAAGCAAAGAGTTTTTTCAGCAGTGCCTGATCCAGCCGGTGCGCTAAGCGCGCACCGATTTTGGCGCAGGGCATACTGGCCAGGCCGATACCGATAATGGCCGGCCAATACAAAAAGCCACTGCTCCAGGCTGGCAAATCCGCATGATTCCAGCCTGCCACCACGTTACTGATGGCACCGGTCAGCGCAATCGGAATGCCGCAGGCCGCCGACGTGGCCACCGCATGGCGCATCGGCACTTTCATCCAGGTTAAATAGGGCACCGTTAACGTACCACCACCAATACCAAACCAGGACGAGGCAAAGCCGATGACGCCGCCCGCACCCACCAGCCCCGCATTACCCGGACGCTGACCGGAACCCGGCGGCTCAATACCAAAGTACATTTTGGCCGCTACCAGCAGGGCAAACACCCCGATAATACTTTGCAGCACATGCCCGGACACCCCGGCAATCACCGTTACCCCCAGCGCCGTGCCGGCCAGAATGCCGACCGTCATAACGCCCACCAGCGACCAGTCGATGGCGCCGTGGCGATGATGCTCGCGCACCGAACTGGCCGAAGTCAGCACAATGGTCGCCAGCGAGGTCGCGACCGCCATATGGGTAAGTACTGACTCACTCACGCCCTGCGCGGCAAAGGTAACCACCAGTACCGGCACAATAATCAGACCGCCGCCGATGCCGAATAAACCGGCCAGCACCCCGGCCACGGCGCCGACCAGCAGAAATAACAGAAACAGCATAATCCGCATCACCCTCTACAAAGGCCGGGCATTATGACTTAGTCTGACAGCAGTAAGAACCCCATTAAAAGACGGCAGGCAAGACGGGAACTGAGCTTTATGTGTTTAATCGCCTTTGACTGGCAACCCGGCGAACGGCTGGTACTGACGGCCAATCGTGATGAGTTTTTTCAGCGCCCCAGCGCGCCACTGAGCGTTTGGGAGGAGCAGCCACAGATTATTGCCGGCCGCGACCTGCAACAGGGCGGCACCTGGCTGGGCCTCAGCCGCGACTACCGTGTTGCCGCTCTTACCAATGTGCGTGCCCCGGGTATTGGCCCGGCGCAGCCGCGTTCCCGCGGTCATCTGGTCAGCCAGTTTCTGTTACAGCCGCACAGCCCGGCCGCTTATGCCCGCACTCTGCAGCAACAGGCCCATGAATTTGCCCCCTTCAACCTGCTGCTGGGCGACCGGCAGCAGCTGTGGTACCTCAGTAATTATCCGCACTGGCGCTGTGAAGCCTTGCCGGCCGGTCTTTATGGTCTGAGTAATGCCAGCCTGAACACCCCTTGGCCGAAAACCCGGCTGGCGCAACAACAATTACAGCAATGGCTGCGCCAACCGGCGGATATCCGCTCGCTGGCCGGACTGCTTAACCGACGCCAACCCTTTGCGGACCATGAATTACCCGCCACCGGCGTACCGCTGGAGTGGGAGCGCCGGCTGTCGGCCCAGTTTATTCAGACACCCGGCTACGGCACCCGCTGTTCCACGGGCCTGTGGCTGGACAGCCGCGGGGCCGGCATCGCTGAAATCAGCTGGGATGAAACCGGCACCGCCCAGGCGGAACACAGCCTGCAGCTCTGAAATCCAGAGCGGGCAGCGGGTGATTCAGAGGCTCCCCCAGCAAAACGACAAGAAATCGTCATACTGACGCAAAGCATAAAAGATGAACGCTAATTCACTGTATTTTTTGACACATAAGTCAGAAAGAAAAATAAGGTTGCGATAACTTACAAAAAAGTTCCGTCAGAAGCGGTTTTTTTCATCACATTTTTGCCGGATGGCGTCCATAATTCAGTTATGAAACGAGTGACAGAAACCCGGAAACCGCATCGTGCAGTGGCACTCACCGGCATTATTGGTCTGGTGTGTATTGTCCTGTTGTTTGCGGCTCTGGCAGCCAGCCTCAACACCAAGCCCTATATGCCGCCCAAAGTGGCACAAAAGTATATGGAGCAATGGTTGATTGAATCCTCCCGCGAGGTGGCGGGCGTGGTGCGCCTGAAACATGCCAAAGCTCTGGAGCCCTTTTATCTGCGCCGTGACTACCAGCCGGTGTGGATGGACAGTTACGAATTAACCCCCGCCGCCATGGAATTACTGCAGGTGCTGCGCGAAACCGCCGCCGATGACTGGCGTAACTATGGTTACGAGCTGGCTACCCTGGAACGTGAAGCCAACCGTTTATCCAACATTCCCAAGCAAGCCACCGCCGTTGAAGTGCTGCTGACGGATGCCTTTATCACCTATGCGCAACAGTCACTGAACGCGCAGTTACTGCCCGACACCGGGGAGGGAGACCACCCCAGCATCCGCCGGGTAGCCGCCATCAGCCAGGAGCCGTTAGTCGGTGAAGAGCAGATTATTGATCTGCTGCACGATTCTGTCCGCCGCAATGATCTGAATGCTCTGGTTGCGCGCCTTACCCCCTCCCATCCGGGCTATCTGCGCCTGCGCAAAGAACTGAACCGTTATCTGGCCATTGCCAACTCCGGCCAATGGGTGCCGCTGCCGGATAAGCTCAGCCTGCAACTGCAGGATCGCCACGCCGCGGTTCCCCAGCTGCGCTGGCTGCTGACCCAGACCGGCGATATGCCCAAACCGGCGTTATCCTGGCTGTTCAAACAGGAAGAACAACAGCCCCGCGTGCCGGCTGCCGGCGCCGAGGCCGACCTGTCACTGAACGAATATCTGTTTGATAACGACCTGGCCAATGCGGTGAAATCTTTCCAGCGCCGGCATAACCTGCCCGATACCGGCCATGTTGATGCCCGCACACTGGTCTGGCTGCGGGTGCCGCCGCACCAGATGGCACAGAAAATTGCCCTGAATATGAAACGCTGGCGCCACCTGCCGGCCGAATTAGGCAACCGTTATGTGATGGTCAACATGGCCGATTACCGCCTGCAGATGATTAACGGCAACTCGGTTGAGCTGGATATGAAGGTGATTATCGGCAATCTGCAGCGCCGCACCCCGGTGATGGCGCAAACCATCAGTACGCTGGAGCTGGCGCCCACCTGGTCAGTGCCGAAGCGTATCGCCATTAACAGCCTGCTGCCGAAAATCCGCCGTAATCCCAATTATCTGGACGAAAAGGGTTACCAGATTATTGGCAAAGTAGACGGTATTGATCAGTTTATTTCCCCGCACGATATCGACTGGAACAAAGTGACACCGCAGAATTTTCCTTACCGCCTGATTCAGAAAGCCGGTGATGAAAATGCCCTGGGATCGATCAAATTCCTGCTGCCGAACGATAAAGACATTTACCTGCACGACACCTCACAGCCCGAGCTGTTCGGTCTGCACAACCGCGCTCTCAGCTCCGGTTGTGTACGGGTAGAACAGCCACGCCTGCTGGCTGAAAAATTATTACGCGGCCAGCAGGGCTGGACCCGCCGCCATATTGATTCGGCCATTGACCAGAACCGCACCACCCGTATCCGCCTGCAGGAAGAAGTACCGGTTTACCTGATGTACTGGACCACCTGGGTGGACGAAAAAGGCACCCTGCAGGTACGTGATGATGTGTACCAGCGCGACCTGATCGCCGGGCTGCCGCCCATCAACCCGGAAGTCAGCCTGTAAACCGGCTCAGCCGGTTACACTTCCGCGCCTGACAAATGTAACAAGCCTCTGAATGTGCGAATCATGACCGTTTATTTTCCGGTCGCTTTGGCATACTGCCGGCTGTTTTTAATCATCCAGCCGGAGAATTAACGGGTTATGCTGAACCGTCGTCATTTCCTGCGCCAGGCAGCCTGCCTGGGTGCGGCCGGGGTTGCCGGCCTGTCTTCCGCACCATTACTGGCTCAGCCCCAGAGCGGAATGACAGATCAGGCCGAACGCACGCTGCGGGTGTACAACATCCATACCGGCGAATACCTGACCACCACGTTCTGGGCCGACGGCCAGTATCAGGATGAGGAAATTCAGGCACTGGATTTATTATTGCGCGACCACCGTGCCAATCAGGCCATGGCCATGCAGCGCGAACTGTATGAAAAGATGTTCCATCTGCAGGAGCTGTTCAGCAGCCGCGAACCACTCTATGTTATTTCCGGCTACCGCTCACCAGGCACCAATTCCGGTTTGCGCCAGGTAAGTAACGGCGTGGCCGAAAACAGTCTGCATATGCAGGGCCGCGCGGTGGATATCCGTATTCCCGGCGTGTCGCACCGGCATCTGCACAAAGCCGCGCTGGCCATGCGTTCCGGTGGCGTGGGGTATTACCCGAAGAGTGGTTACATTCATCTGGATACCGGCCGCGTACGCAGCTGGACGATATAAGTTAGGCGTTCAGCGCGCCGGGCCGATAATGCGGCCAAAACCGGCTTTTTCCAGCGATAACTGCAGGGTAGCAGTAATCACCGGCGCGCTTTCCAGCGTCAGAACCTGTTGCATCAGATCTTTGGCCCACGCCATGTTCACGCCCCGGATAACGGATTTCACTTTCGGCAGGTTGGTGGCATTCATCGACAGCATGTCGTAGCCCATCGCCATCAGCAGCACCGCCCCCATCGGGTTACCCGCCAGTTCACCGCAGACACTTACCGGCTTACCAATGGCATGGGCGCCATCGGCGATTTGTTTCAGGGCATTGAGTACGGCCGGATGGAAGGCCTGATACAGATCAGCCACCCGGGGATTATTACGGTCCACCGCCAGCAAATACTGGGTCAGGTCGTTACTGCCAACCGACAGAAAATCGACCCGCTGCCCCAGCTCACGGATCTGGTACACAGCCGCCGGAATTTCAATCATCACCCCCACCTGCGGCATCTCGACATCGAAGCCTTCTTCCAATACTTCGGCATGGGCGCGGTAAATAAGGTGCAGCGCTTCATCGACTTCATTCACGCTGGAAATCATCGGCAGCATCACGCGCAGATTGTTCAGCCCTTCACTGGCTTTGATCATGGCGCGGATCTGCACCAGAAAAATTTCCGGGTGATCCAGGGTGACCCGGATACCGCGCCAACCGAGGAAGGGGTTAGCTTCGTTAATCGGAAAATAGGTCAGTGATTTATCACCACCAATATCCAGCGTGCGCATGGTAACCGGCGCCGGAGCAAAGGTTTCCAGCTGCTGGCGGTAAATTTTTTGTTGCTCGTTTTCGCTGGGGAAGCGGTCCTTCATCATAAAAGGCACTTCGGTGCGGTACAGGCCGACGCCTTCAGCACCGCGGTCGAGGCTGCGCACCGCATCGGTTATCAGGCCGGTATTTACCCACAACGGAATCCGATATCCATCCCGGGTTTCAGCGGGCAGATCACGCAGTATCTGCAGATCCTGTTGCAAGGCCTGTTCTTCATCGTAAATGGCCTGATACTGCTGGCGCAGTTCATCGGTCGGGGAAGAGAAAATCTGCCCGCGATAACCATCGACAATCAGCTCCAGCCCATGCAACTGGGTATAGGGCACATCCACCACACCCATCACGGTCGGAACCCCCATCGCCCGCGCCAGAATGGCCACGTGCGAGTTGGAAGACCCTTTTACCGACACCAGCCCGCGCAGCTTGCTGGCCGGTACTTCGCCCAACATAGCCGGTGTCAGTTCTTCGCTGACCAGAATGCAATCGGCGGGAAAATCACGCTCCTGCGCATGCGCATCACTGCCCTGTAAATGCGCCAGAATTCGGGTGCCGAGATCCAGAATATCGGTGGCCCGCTCCCGCAGATAAACGTCTTCCATTAACTGAAAATGGCCGACGTACTGCATAACGACCTGGCGCAACGCGCCTTGCGCCCAGTTATTGGTTTCGCGGATACGGGTGCGTACTTCGGCGCCCAGCGCATTGTCGTCGAGCATGCTCAGGTAGACATCGAACAGAGCCATTTCTTCCGGCCGCAATTCGCCACTGAGTTTCGCTGCCAAAGCCCGCACTTCGTCACGGGCAGCCTGTAAGGCGGCATCGAAGCGCTGCACTTCCTCATCAGCGGATTCAGCCTCACGATCCACCACGCCACTGAGATCGGCCGGTGGTGACAACACATAGACGGTACCGATACCAACACCGGGAGCGCCGGGGGCGCCGTTAAAACGGGTACTGCGGCGCTCTTTGGTATGGCCGGACATTTCCAGAATATTGCCGGTGGCTTCAGCATGGGCAATAACCCCGGCCAGCTGCGCCGACATGGTCACCAGGAAAGCCTCTTCGCTTTCATCAAACTGACGGCTGTCGCGCTGCTGCACCACCATCACGCCCATCAGGCGCTTATGGTGGATAATCGGCACGCCCAGGAAAGACAGAAACGGATCTTCACCGGTTTCGGACAGGAAATGAAACTTGGGGTGTGCAGGCGCGTTATCGACGTTGATGGGTTCTTCACGCGACCCCACCAGACCGACCAGGCCCTGCGACGAACTGAGGCTGACCCGGCCGACGGCTTCGGGGTTCAGGCCTTCGGTGGCCATCAGCACATAGCGTTTGCTGTCGGCATCGAACAGATACACCGAACACACCTCGGTGTGCATTGCCTCGCGGATGCGGGCAACCACCACATTCAGGGCGTCACTCAGATCGGTGGCTGAGCTGACTTCCTGAACGATGCGCCGGAGTATATCGAGCATGGTTAACCTGCCCTGCGCTGAAGTTTGGCAATGCGTGGCGCCAGCTCGGTCATGGCGCGACGGTAAACATCGCGTTTGAACGCCACCACATTACCCAGCGGGAACCAGTAACTGACCCAGCTCCAGCCGTCGAATTCGGGTTTATTAGTGGCACTGACGTTAATACTGGAATCATCGCTGATGAGTTTCAGCAAAAACCACTTTTGTTTCTGCCCCACACAGACCGGGCGACTGTCGTGACGAACCATGCGGCGCGGCAGCCGGTAACGCAGCCAGCCCCGGGTGCAGCCCAAAATCTGTACCTGCTGCGGGCTCAGGCCAACTTCTTCCTGCAGTTCACGGAATAAGGCTTTTTCTGGTGTTTCGCCTTCTTTAATACCGCCCTGAGGAAACTGCCAGGCATCCTGACCAATGCGCCGCGCCCACAGCACCTGGCCATGATCATTACAGAGGATAATGCCGACGTTCGGGCGGTAACCATATTCGTCTATCACAATGCGATCCGTAAGGTCGTAAAAATAAAAATTTGCTGATTTTCAGGCTCCGGTCAAGTGCTGCGGCCAGGGCAGACAGGGGGCTTTAAGAACCCGGAACAGCAGATTATTTTTTCATTCAGGAGCCATAATTATAGGGAAAGTATGCTCTGTTGCCCTTAGAATAGCGACTAATTTTATCACCCTGCGAAAAGGCTCAACCCCGTGGCACTGGCAATTTTTGATCTTGATCACACCCTGCTCGACGGCGACAGCGACCATGCTTTTGGTCAGTTCCTGGTTGATCAGGGCATGGTCGATCCTCAGGTTCACAAACACCGGAACGACCATTTTTACCAACAATACAAAGCCGGCACGCTGGACATTCACGAATATCTGGAATTTGCCCTGCGCCCGCTCACCGAATATTCGCTGCAAGAGATGCTGGACGCCCGCCAGACCTTTCTGCAGGAACGGGTAGTACCGCTGATTTCGCAGAAAAGCCGCGACCTGATCGCTCATCACAAGCGCCTCGGTGATACCTTGCTGATTATCACGGCCACCAACGGTTTTGTGACCTATCCCATAGCCGAGCTGCTGGGAATTGAGCATATTATTGCCCCGCATCCGGAATTTATTGACGGTGGCTATACCGGCAAAATTACCGGGACGCCCAGTTTTCAACACGGTAAGGTCATCCGTCTGCAGGACTGGCTGGCCGGGCAGGGTTTTGATCTGACCGGCAGCTGGTTCTACAGTGACTCGCATAACGATCTGCCGTTATTGGAAGTGGTCGATCACCCGGTCGCTGTCGATCCGGACGAACGCCTGGAAGCCATTGCCCGCCAACGCGGCTGGCCCATCATCAGTCTCAGGGATTAAGGAACTGTCATGCACCGCCTCCGCCTGCCGGCCCTTCTGCTTGCTGCATTACTGGCCGCCTGCGATCAGAACCCACCGACCACCAGCCTGCCGGCTGCACCGGAGCAGGAACAGCGCCTGCCCGACAGCAGTGGGTTTTCCGCTCATCTGGGCCTGACGGCTTACACCCGCATGTCGCTGGCCGCGCAAAGTGCCCAGGAACTGGACAGCAAACTGGCTGCGCTGCTCTATAACCCCGGTGAAGAATCGCTGGCGGCGGCACGCCATGCCTGGCGCACAGCTTATGATGCCTGGCTGGAAACCCTGCTGTACGCCTATCTGCCCATCAATGATCCGCCCGACTGGGCCAGCAAGGGCATTGATTACCAGCAAACCATCGCGCTGCTCGACAGCTGGCCGATTGAAGGCGGCTATATTGATTATCTGCCGGGTTATCCGTTCAGTGGCATCGTCAACGACCTGACCCTACCGCTGAATGAAGACAGCCTGCTGGCTCAGCACCGCTTCTCTGACCCCACCTACGCCAGCCTGGGCTATCACGCACTGGAATTTATGCTGTGGGGTGCCGATGGCGAACGACCGCCGCGGGATTTTCTGCCGCAGGAAAACACCGCCCCGGTGGTCGCCAGCAGCGATGAAGAAGGCACCGCTGCCAACCCGGAAACTGACAGTGGCGATGCCGACCTGCCGGTTTCCGTCAACACCGTGCAGAACCATAATCGCCGCCGGCAGTATGTGCAGCTGGTGAGTGAGCAATTACAAAAGCATCTGCATCGCCTGCAACGGCGCTGGGAACCCAGCAATGGTTACTACGCGGGCTTGCTGCAGCACGCCCGCCCGGAGCAGGTACTGAATGCCAGCCTGATGGCCATGCAACAATTATTGTCGGAAGAATTATTGGGTAAGCGCCTGAGTGGCAACAGCAGTGAATTCAGCAACAGCAGCTGGGCAGATGCCCGCGCCATTGTGAATGGTATCCGTCTTTTATTTGTACCGGACAGCAGCAACGAAGACCCCAACGGCCTGGCGACGGTGCTGCGCAACCGCGACCAGGCATTGCAACAAGCCTGGATACAGCAACTGGATTTGATTGATGCCAGCCTGAGCGACTGGCAACAACAGGGTGACAGCGAGCCGGTACGCCAGCTGTGCCGGCAACGCCTGATTGAACTGCTGTCGCTGCTGCAACGTACCGCCGATGCTCTGGGCATGCAGTTACCCGATACTCAGTAACACTAACCCCAAGCAACCGTAGCGCCAACCCTTAGCGGGTTGGCAGTACGCGGGCAAACACCGCTTTCAGATAACGGGTTTCCGGAATGGCCGGCACCACCGGGTGGTCGGCGCCCTGGCTGCCGACATGCTGAATCAGCACATCCCGGTCCAGTTCACGGCCCATGATCCGCAGCATATCCGGCAAGCGCTCTTCACCCAGATGCATGGAGCAGGAGGCCGCTACCAGCAGGCCGTCTTTGCTCAGCAGACGCATGGCCAGTGAGTTCAGACGATGGTAAGCCTGTTCGCCGGCTTTAATATCTTTGCGCTTAGGAATCAGCGCCGGCGGGTCCATTACCACCACATCAAAGCGTTCGCCGTTGTCTTTCAGCTGCCGCAGCGCGGCAAAGGCATCGCCTTCCCAGCACTGCACTTTTTCGGCCACACCGTTTAACGCCGCGTTCTGCTCTACCCAGTCCAGCGCCTGAGCTGAAGCATCGACACAATGCACTTCGGCCGCACCATGGTTAGCGGCCTGCACACCCCAGCCACCGATATAACTGAACACATCCAGCACCCGCTTGCCCTTCACCAGCCGGTTCAGCTGCGCACGGTTTTCACGGTGGTCATAAAACCAGCCGGTTTTCTGGCCGTGAATAACCGGCGCCATAAAGCGGGTATCGTTTTCAATTAACGGCGCACAGTCGTCTTCCAGCGCGCCCTGCACCACTTCCACGTATTCCGGCAGGCCTTCCACGGCGCGTAACTTGCCATCGTTTTTCAGCACAATGCAGTGCGGTTTAGCGACCTTGTTGACGGCATCAATAATGGCCTGACGGCGCTCTTCCATCGCCACCGAGGAAATCTGCACCACCACCACGCCACCAAAGCGGTCAATCACCAGGCCCGGCAGGCCATCGCTGTCGCCGTACACCCAGCGGTAACACTGATGCGGATACCAAAGTTCGCGGCCACTCTGCGCCACCTGCAGACGATGCACGATCATCGACTGATCCAATACCGCATTGGCATCACGGCTGAACAGGCGCGCGCAGATCAGCTGCTCCGGGCTGACCACCGCCGCCCCCAGCGCTTTGCCAGAGGCTGTTTCCACCACCACTTCAGTGCCCGCCGCCAAACCTTTCAGGGGCGTTACGGCGGTATCCACCTCGTTGCTGTAGACCCATAAATGGCCACCTTTTAAACGGCGTTCTGCTTTAGGATTCAGACGCAGGGTATGACGCATAGGGTTCTCCGCAGGCGGTTACAAAAATGGCGGGCATTATACCCCTGTTGCTACAAACTTCCTCTGTAACCGGTGCTATTCTTGAGCCTTATGTGATTAATCAATTGTGTGTGAACCATGGCCAAGGAACTTTCCGAAGAACAGATTCTGCGCATTATGCAGGGCATCAAAATCCCACCGCAGCCGCAGATTCTGGTGGATCTGCAAATGGAACAGGTCATGCCCGACCCGGATATGGGCCGTATTGCCAAACTCATCAGTCAGGATGTCGGGCTGTCGGGTACGGTACTGAAGGTGGTGAACTCGCCCTTTTATGGCCTGAGAAACCGCATTACCTCGGTGCAGCAGGCCGTGTGCCTGATCGGCCTCGACAGCGTGGTGAATATCATTAATGGCCTGTCCATCAAAAGCCAGATGAGCGATGAAACCATCGTTAACATGAACCGCTTCTGGGACACCGCCAACGACATTGCCCAGGTCGCCACCACCGTGGCCAAACAAGTGGGCTTCCCCAACCCCGATCTGGCTTATCTGCTGGGGTTATTCCACAACTGCGGTATTCCGCTGTTAATGAGCCGTTTCGATAATTATCTGCAGGTGATGGAAGAGTCTTACGCCCACCCGGAATTACGGGTGGTGGATGTGGAAAATCAGCATTTAAATACCAACCATGCGGTCATCGGTTATTACACCGCCAAGTCATGGAATTTACCGAAAGTATTGTGCGATGTTATTGCCGAACACCACAGCGCCACCCGCTATTTCACCAGCGACCATATTAAAGATTCGGAAGGCAAAACCCTGCTGGCTATTTTAAAACTGGCTGAGCATATCTGTGGTAATTACCACATTCTCGGGCGTCAGCAGGTGGATCTGGAATGGGAAAATATCGGCACCGAAGTGCTTACCTATCTGGGGCTGGGTGAATACGACATAGAACAAATGCAGCTGAACTTTTCAGAAATGGGCATTGGTTTCCAGAACTATCGTTATTAAACAATTTATCGTTATCAAACAATAAAAAAGCCGGAACCTGACACACAGATTCCGGCTTTTTTATTCGTGAGACGACGCCGGGCGTTAATCCCGGGCGTTCATATAGGCCTGTTCGGTTACCGCATGATAAGCGCGGATCTGGTCGGTGTAGGTGCTCATTGAATCGTAAACCTTCTGCGCCATCGGATCCGACGCAGCAATATCGTTCAGCACCTCGGCAGAAATGCCTTTTAAATGCTGCAGCACATCATCCGGTAATGGCCGTAATTGCACCCCATGTTTTTGCTGCATATCGTTCAGCGCCTGCATGCTGCGGGCCGTCATTTCTGCCAGCATTTTATCGTTCACGGCCTGCGCCGCAACGCGGACAATGGCCTGCAAATCGGCCGGTAAGCGTTCAAAGGCCGGTTTATTAATCATTAATTCAATCAGCGAACCGGGTTCGTGCCAGCCGGGGTAGTAATAATATTTGGCTGCCTTGTGCAGACCAAAGGCCAGATCGTTATAAGGGCCGACCCACTCGGTGGCGTCAATCGCACCGGTTTGCAGGGCGGTAAAGACTTCGCCACCCGGCAGCATCACCGGCGTACCACCAGCACGGGCCAGCACTTCGCCACCGAGACCGGGAATACGCATTTTCAGACCTTTCAGATCCGCCACGCTGTTAATTTCTTTATTAAACCAACCGGCCATCTGAATGCCGCTGTTACCCGCCGGAAACACCACCAGATTAAACGGCGCGTACAGCTCAGTCAGCAGCTCCTGGCCACCGCCGTATTGCATCCAGCTGTTCATTTCCAGCGCCGTCATACCAAAGGGCACGGTGGTAAAAAACTGCGCCGCGACGGCCTTGCCTTTCCAGTAATAAGGGCTGCTGTGGCCCATTTCAGCAGTGCCTTGCGACACCGCATCAAAGACCTCCAGCGCCGGTACCAGTTCGCCCGCCCCGTAAACTTTTATCTGCAAGCGGCCGGCTGACATCTCATTTACAACCTGAGCAAAATGCTCGGCTGAGGTGCCCAGACCGGGAAAGTTTTTCGGCCAGGAGGTGACCATTTTCCAGCGGAAGGTTTGTTGTTCAGCCTGCGTCTGGTTAGCGGCCTGTTCCTGCTGACAGGCACTGAGCAACAGCACCGACAGCATCGGCAACAAAAACCGGATAACTATTTTTTTCATTATTTTATCTCCCGTTATAACGGCTGTAATTTTGCAAAACTGACCACCAGCCATTTACTGCCGGCTTCTTCAAAATTCACCTGCACACGCAGGCCGTTACCCTGGCCTTCAAACTGCAGCACCGTCCCTTCACCAAATAATTCATGCCGCACCAGCTGACCCAGGGTGTAGGGTAAATCGCCATGTACGAACGACGGCTTACCCGTCACCGGGCTGCGTGCGGTTAACGGCCGGCTGACGGTATTTTTTAACCGCACTTCCTGAATTAAAGCGGCCGGAATTTCTTTAATAAAGCGTGACGGATTACTGAAGTTTTCCTGGCCATGCAAACGCCGGCTTTCGGCGTGGGTAATGACCAGTTTTTCCATGGCCCGGGTGATGCCGACATAAGCCAGCCGGCGTTCTTCTTCCAGACCGTCGGGGTCATCCATCGACATTTTATGCGGAAACAAGCCTTCCTCCAGACCGGCCAGCACCACCTGCGGAAATTCCAGACCCTTGGCCGAGTGCAGCGTCATCAGTTGTACGGCGTCTTCGTATTCATCGGCCTGACCATCGCCGGCATCCAGTGCCGCCCGGTCAAGAAACTGCGCCAGCTCACTGCGGGCGGCGTCTTCGGTTTCGTCCTCTTCTTCGGCAGCAAACTGGCGGGCGGCGTTAATTAATTCTTCCAGGTTGTCGATGCGGGCCTGACCTTTTTCACCCTTTTCTTTGCGGTGATGTTCAATCAGCCCACTCTGGGTAATCACCTGATCGACGATTTCATGCAGGGCCAGCCCCTGGGTCGCGGCTTCCAGTTCCGTCACCAGATCGACAAAACTCTGCACCGCGGCGGCGGCCCGTTTGGGCAACATATTGTGGGTTAAGGCCAGCGCCAGCGCTTCCCATAATGAACAGCCCTGATCACGGGCTACGGTGCGTAATAATTCGACGGTTTTTTCACCAATGGCCCGGGCCGGTACGTTAATAACGCGCTCCACCGACGGATCGTCCATGGGGTTCAGCAATAAGCGCAGATAAGCCAGCGCATTTTTAATTTCCAGCCGTTCATAGAACCGCTGGCCACCATAAATACGGTAGGGAATGCCGGCCTGTAAAAAGGCTTCTTCCAGGGTGCGTGACTGGGCGTTGGAGCGATAGAGAATCGCCATTTCGGTGCGCTGACGGCCGCTACGTGCCCAGCTATCCACCAGGTCGGCAATGTAACGCGCTTCATCCTGCTCATTAAAGGCGCTGTACAGGGCAATGGGCGCGCCTTCTTCGCCTTCGGTAATCAGGTTTTTACCCAACCGGCCGCTGTTGTTGGCAATAACCGCGTTGGCGGCATCCAGGATGGTGCGGGTGGAGCGATAATTCTGCTCCAGTTTAATTAATTCAGCGCCAGGAAAATCCTGCTGAAAATGGCGGATATTATCAATGTTGGCACCGCGCCAGCCGTAAATGGACTGGTCGTCATCGCCCACCGCCATCACCGAAATTTTGTCGCCGGCCAGCATGCGGATCCAGGCGCACTGAATGTTGTTGGTATCCTGAAATTCGTCGACCAGAATATGGCGGAAACGCTGCTGGTAATGCTGCAATAAATCCGGATGCTGCAGCCATAATTCATGCGCGCGCAGCAGAATTTCGCCAAAATCCACCAACCCGCCCTGCTGGCAGGTTTGTTCGTACAGGTGGTACACCTCAAGCATGGTGCGGCCGAAGGGATCGTTGGCGGGCATAACATGGGCAGCGCGGCGGCCTTCGTCTTTCTGGCCGTTAATAAACCACTGGATCTGCTTCGGCGGGTAGCGGCTGTCGTCGATATTGGCTTCTTTCATCACCCGTTTAATCAGCCGCAGCTGGTCATCGCTGTCGAGAATCTGAAAATTCTGCGGCAGCCTGGCTTCACGCCAGTGCAGTTTCAGAAAGCGGTGTGCCAGTCCGTGAAAGGTCCCCACCCACATGCCATTCGCCGGAATGCTCAGCAACTGCTCCAGGCGGTTGTTCATTTCCTTGGCGGCTTTATTGGTGAAGGTTACCGCCATTACCGCAAAGGGTGATACGCCCTCAACCTGCAGCAGCCAGGCAATGCGATGCACCAGCACCCGGGTTTTACCCGAGCCGGCGCCGGCCAGTACCAGCTGGTGCCGGGAGTTGGCAGCCACCGCATTACGCTGGCCGTCGTTAAGCTGATCGAGTAATAAAGAAATATCCATAGCGCGCCACTTCGTGTTGAGCGCGCAGTCTAGCAAAAGGCTGGATATCTATACACCCAGGCCAATGGACAATTTTCAGCCAACACCAAGGATTTGTTACGCGTCGCCACCGCCCGTGCTTATAATCCGGCCATCCCTGTAACGGAACCCGACTGTGAGCCATCGTCCGATCCTGACCGACATTACTGCCGCCATCCCTTCCCTGCGTAAATCCGAGGTGAAAGTGGCGGAGTACGTGCTGAAATACGCCCAGCAGGTGATCCACATGCGGATTGTCGACCTGGCGCAGGAAGCACAGGTGAGCGAGCCCACCATCGTGCGATTCTGCCGGGCCATTGGCTGCAACGGGTTTCAGGAATTCAAAGTCCGTATCGCTCAGGAGATGGCCGTCGCCAATAATATCGGCCAGTTTGCCATTGCCGAAGACGACAGCATCGGCGATATCTGCGACAAAATTGCCGATACCACCATCCAGCGTCTGCATCAGGTGAAAGCCCAGCTGCAAAGCCCGCAGGTGGCCGCTGCCGCCATTGCCCTGAGCAACGCCCGCCGGGTGGAGTTTTACGGTTTTGGCGCGTCCGGCGCCGTGGCCATTGACGCCCAGCATAAATTTTTCCGTCTGCAGGTGGCCACGGCGGCCTACAGCGATCCGCACATGCAGGCGATGTCGGCCGTTACCCTCAGCGAACAGGATGTGGTGGTGGCCATTTCCCAAAGTGGCCGCACCAAAGATTTGCTGCATTCGGTGCAGCTGGCGCAGCATTATGGCGCGCAGGTGGTCAGCCTGGCGCCGGCCAACACCCCGCTCAGTCAACTGGCTGACCTGCCCATTGATATCAATATTGAAGAAGACACCGAACAGTTCACGCCGATGACGTCGCGCATCGCCCACCTGATGGTGATTGATATGCTGGCCGTGGCGGTAACCCAGCGCCGCGGGCCGGAATTTATCACCCACCTGAATGCCATTAAGCGCAGCATTCATTCCCTGCGTATTGAGCCGGATTGATTCTTTTGAATAAGACTATTCGCGCCACAATCTGATATTGCCATTGAGTTTTTTCTTAAAAACGCCCTTTCCCTGACGGATGTAATCCGTACTTTTCCCGTCCTTTCTACGCTTCCGGCTCATTAACGCCGGATCTTATCGGTGCAAAAAATTTGGCGATTTAATGCTCTGCTGTCATGCTACTGCAACCAATAAGAAGAAAAATCGCAACCGGATCTGTTGTGATCAAAACCCGAGGAGTCGACGATGGAAGTTGCTGCAAAAATTGAAGCGCACGAAGAAGTGGTCTCATTTGACCAACAAGGAAATGTGGTTGTGAACAAAGACAGCTGCATGTCGAAAAAACTGATGGCCCGCCGGGCTATTGAAGCCCACCTCGAACGTAAACGCCTGGAGCAGAATATCGAAGATTATTATTTCGATTAAATGCTCTGAGAAAACCGCCAACCGGCGGTTTTTTTATGTCTGCTGAATATTCTCCGCCGTCACAACAATAAAAAAAACCGGTCAGCATGCTGACCGGCTTTCCCCTTATGCCCCGATACGCGGGACGCTTTTGCAGAACTTACTTGGTAGTGAATTCCGGGTACGCTTCCATGCCGCACTCGGTAATATCCACACCAGAATATTCCTGATCTTCGGTTACACGCAGACCAAACAGTGTTTTGATGATCAGCCATACGATCAGTGATGCACCAAATACCCAGACAAAGATGGTCAGTGCGCCGGCCAGCTGGCCGAAGAACGAAGTGCCATCGGCAGTGAACGGTACCACCAGCAAGCCATACAGACCCACCACACCGTGGACAGAAATCGCACCCACCGGATCATCGATTTTGACTTTATCCATCATCAGAATCGACAGGACTACCAGTAAACCACCACCAAAACCGATCAGGGTTGCTACCAGCGGCAGCGGAGTATCCGGGCTGGCAGTAATGGCAACCAGGCCAGCCAGAGCACCGTTCAGCGCCATGGTCAGATCCGCTTTGCGGAAGAACAGATAACCCAGCAGCAGAGCACCGATCAGACCACCGGCGGCAGCCGCGTTGGTGTTCAGGAATACCAGAGCTACAGAATGTGCATTGCCGATATCGCCGAGTTTCAGCACCGAACCACCGTTGAAACCGAACCAGCCCATCCACAGGATGAAGGTACCCAGAGTGGCCAGCGGCAGGTTAGCACCCGGGATGGCACGGATTTCACCGTTCGGGCCGTATTTGCCTTTACGGGCACCCAGCAGAATTACACCCGCCAAAGCCGCAGCAGCACCCGCCAGGTGAACGATGCCTGAACCGGCGAAGTCTTTGAAGCCCATATCGCCCAGATTGTACAGACCGAATACAGACTCACCGCCCCAGGTCCAGGAACCTTCCATCGGGTAAATAACAGCAGTCATCACCACCGCGAAGGCCAGGAAAGCCCACAGCTTCATCCGCTCAGCCACCGCGCCGGATACAATCGACATAGCGGTTGCTACGAATACCACCTGGAAGAAGAAGTCGGATGCACCGGAGTAGATAGAACCCCCCTGGAAACCGTCTTCACGGGCCGCAAATTCGCCCAGCACGGCTGCTGTATCCACTTCGGTAATACCCGACAGGAAGTAACCGCCGCCGTACATAATCTGATAACCGCACACCAGATACATGGTGCAGGCAATAGAAAAGAGAGCAACGTTTTTGGTAAGAATTTCAGTGGTGTTTTTAGAACGGACCAGGCCCGCTTCCAGCATGGCGAAACCTGCCGCCATCCACATTACTAACGCGCCACACACCAGAAAATAAAAGGTGTCCATGGCGTATTGAAGTTCATAGATATTGTTTTCCATGATAAGCCCCCCGCATAAGGCTCTGATTCATTCAAAAAGAAAAGATCGATCAGATCGCGTCTGCGCCGGTCTCGCCGGTACGGATACGGATAATCTGTTCCAGATTGGTAACAAAAATTTTGCCGTCGCCGATTTTGCCGGTGTTGGCCGCTTTGGTAATGGCTTCAATTACTTTGTCGGTGAGGTCATCAGAAACAGCCACATCGATTTTTACTTTGGGCAGAAAATCCACCACATATTCAGCACCACGATACAGTTCAGTGTGACCTTTCTGACGGCCGAAACCTTTCACTTCGGTCACTGTGATGCCCTGAACGCCGATTTCGGACAGTGCTTCACGCACATCGTCCAATTTGAACGGCTTAACCACAGCAGTAATGAGTTTCATAGAAAAACCCCTTTGTTAAATGCTTTAAAGTTGATTCACAGCCCGTGCGGGGGCACGGGCTATTGTAAGCGTTTTACAGTTCAATAGGCAGGCTGTAGCTCACCTGGAACAGGGCGCGTTGAGAAATATCGCCGTCTACAATCTTGCTGACACCAAAGGCAATGTTGTCGTTGTATTGGTAAGACAGATCAACGTGGGTGTACTCAGAGGCTGCATCAGCAGTCTGATTGCCGATAACAACACCAAACTTGTCATAGCCGTAAGAAAGCTTTGCATACAGGTAGTCTTCGCCGCCCATGGCATTTTTATCATCAGCAACAGGCACAGTCAGAGACAATCCCAACCCTGAAAAACCAACACTTGCGGTCAGCTCAACAAATTGGCCAAGATCGATTTTAGTGGTTGGGTATACATATCCCAGCACATTCACATCGTAGGAGAAGTCACCAGACTCACCACCAAAACCGAAATACACATTGTATTCATCACCAGCAGCGGTATCACCAGAAGTACCCCACACACCGGCGTAAGCACCGGAGTCATGTGCATAATCCAGAGCACCGGAAACAGCAGGAGTGCCTGACCCCATCAATAAGCCACGGAAGATGTAGTTATTGGCAACAGCAGCCGATGCCGACACTTCCGCCTGAACAGCCTGAACACCCACCAGACCTGCAGACATAACACCAGCCAGAGCGATTACTTGAGACAGTTTCTTCATGGTTCATTCCTTTATACAGTTAAGGATTTCTTTCGGTTAAACCCGTTTGGTGCGCACTGTTTTATTTCCGCGCTCACCACGTAACTGTCCTATAGCAGCCGCTGTGCCAACTTTTAAAAACAATCAGCCAGCCCGCATAAACACTGGCTTTAATAATTTAATTTCGGGATTTAAGACAGCGCAGCGGATCAAAAACGGACCACCAAAGAAATAAATGTGCACTTAAAGTGCATCGCTTTTTTCAGGCATGCACCAAAGCCGTGCAATTCTGCTGAGGGATTTGTCAGGGGTTCAGAAGAAGCGCCTAAACGGCTACCTGCATGCTAAGATCGCAGCCAGATTCACTGACTGAGACTCTTGACTATGATGAACCCGGAACAGATCCGCCAACGCATCCAGGACATGTTGCAACAAGGCCCGCTGGCCGGCTTGTCGGGTGAAATAAAACTGCTGCTGCAAAGCCAGCTGCAGGCGCTGCTGACCAGTGCGGATCTGGTCAGCCGGGAAGAGTTTGACGTGCAGAGTGAAGCGCTGCGCCGCACCCGGCAACGCCTGGAAGAGCTGGAAGCACGGCTGAGCGTACTGGAACAACAACAGCCGTAGCAGCCAGGTCAGACCGCTACCAGCGCATCCAGATGATTACGCACATGCAGCCAATGGGCGGCGGCATAGGCCTGTTTATCCAGCGCACCGTAAGCAAAGTGCGGCTTTAATGGCCCATCGTAACGCTGAAAATCCGCTAACGCCTGCAGCAACAGGTCACGCGCCTGCGTTACCGGCAGGCTGGCATCCAGTGCGGCGGCACCGGGAATGGCTTCGTTCAGATCATGGCGCATAGCACCCGCAGCACGGAATACGGTTGCTGCCGCGCGCCCGGCGGTATGCTGAAATAACGACGAAAAGGGCCGCGGATAACCATCCAGTGAATAACGCACACTCTGGGCGCAGTGCTGCAGCATCTGGCTCAGGTTCCAGCTGCCCGGATTCTGCAAACTCAAGGGTAAACGGGCTAATTCAGCCTGCAGGGCAGGCAGATCATAATGGCGCTGACGCGCAATAACGGCGGGCGCAGCCACCAGCGCCACGGGCAGCGCAGTGCCCAGCAGCAAAAATTGACGGCGGTTCATAAGTATCCTGTGGTGATGTTCTTATTGTAATAACGGTGGCCGTGAATAGGCCGGCTGACGATTGTTGGTATTCTGCTGTAAATAGTCCAGCCATTCCGGCATCGGTAACGCCTTCGACCATAACCAGCCCTGACCATCATCACAGCCCAGTAAACGCAGCTGCTGCAGGGTGTCTTCATCCTCCACGCCTTCCGCCACCACCTTCAGATCCAGGCTGTGGGCCATCTGAATCATGGCCCGCACCAGCGGTTTATCGCGGTCAGAGACACCCAGCGCCGACACAAAAGATTTATCAATTTTCAGCCGGCTGGCATTAAAGCGGCGCAAATACCCCAGGTTGGAATAACCGGTACCGAAATCATCGATGGCCAGCGTCACGCCCATAGCGTGCAGGCGGTCAAGCTGCTGCTGAATGCTGTTATCGTCACTGATCAGCAGCGACTCAGTCAGCTCCAGCTCCAGCAAGTGCGCCGGCAACCCGGTACGGCGCAAGATGGTTTCCACCAGCTCCGGCAGATTACCGCCCCGGAATTGCACCATGGAAATATTCACCGCTACGCCAACGTTGCCAAAGCCCTGGGTGCGCCAGTTCATACAATCGGTACAGGCCCGCTCCAGCACCCAGCGGCCGATTTCATGGATAATGCCACTGCTTTCTGCCAGCGGAATAAACTGATCCGGGTTAATAAATTGCCCGCCTTTCTGCGGCCAGCGCAACAAGGCTTCACAGCTGTGAATCCGGCCATCGCTCAGATCGTACTGGGGCTGGTAATAAAGGTGGAACTGCTCTTCTTTCAGGGCGTCCCGCATCAGCTTCAGCAGGTAAAATTTATCCACACTGATACGGTTAAGATCATCGTGGAAATAACTGAAGGTATTGCGCCCTTTTTCTTTGGCATCGTACATCGCCAGATCAGCCGAGCGACAGAGTTCAGCAAAGCTTTCACCGTGCTCCGGCGCCAGCGCAATACCCACCGAACCGGAAATATCAATATGCGTCTGCATAATAAAAAATGGCCGCGTGGCCGCTTCCAGTAATTGCTGTGCGCGCTGTTGTGCCTGCTGGGTAACCGGTTGTTTCCGGTCAGCCAGCACCAGCCATAAAAATTCATCACCACCAAAACGGCACAGCACTTCACCGGGCTGCTGTAATTCCTGCAACCGGGCCGATAATTCCTGCAGTAATAAATCGCCGGCCGCATGGCCAAGGGAGTCATTCACGGGCTTAAAATTGTCCAGATCCAGAAATAACAGCAACAGTGAGCGGTGTTGCTGTCTGGATTGTTCCAGCAATAAATCAAACTGCTGTTCGGCATAGCGACGGTTCGTTAAGCCGGTTAGCTGATCTTTATTGGCCAGCCGGGCAATCATCTGTTCGCGCTCGGTAACGCGCTGGTTTTCTTCGCGCAGCGAACCCATCAGGCGGCGCATATCCATCAACAGCAAATACACACTGAAGCCGGTCAGAATCAGAATAACGTTGGTAAAAATAAGGTGCGCCCAGGACAGCGGCGGAATCACCATAATGAAATGACCATTAATGGTCAGCACCGCCAGCAACGAACAATAAGCAACAATGGCGCTCAGCAGCGAGAAAAACAGCAACGGACTGCCCAGAATGGCGGCAAACACCAGCAACACCGGGTACCCCAGCACCGCCAGATCCCGCACACCGGCCGAGTGCCAGGCCAACGCCGACAGCATCACCATTAACGTCCACAGGAATACCGTTGCCGCCACGGAAACTTTTTTCTGCCAGGCAAAATAACCGGCCAGCGTCATGGCCAGCACCCCGACGAACAACGCTTTTTGGGTGTAGCCCTGCGCCACCAGCATCGCCAGGCCAAGGCCCAGCAGGGTAAAACCAATAATCTGTAACAGGCGCCGCGCCCGCACATCGGCTGAGGCAGCTGGCGCGGGGGCATGATTTATTGTTGTTTGCATACTCATGTCACCTCCCGGATGCATTCACTCTAGCGCACGCCCTGCCCCCCGTCATGTTTTTCAAATGGCAACTTTGCCGACCAAAGTTTCTTTGTCGCGCTGCGTGAGTCCGGCGCCTATTACCATAACAACGCCGCCAACGAATTTGCCGGTCAGGAGCTGCGCTACCGCTTACAGCCCGGCAACCCGGATGACTACTGGTTTTACCGCATCATTGAACAAAACCGTGACCTGCACCTGAATGTGAACCCCGACATTCCGCTGCTGGCGACCCCTGGTGATCTTCCACCTGGCCCTCAATCGCTATGTACTGAACCCGCTGAATCTGCTGGAACAAGCCATTGTGCGGCTGCGCGCCCAGCAGCCCAGCTTGCCCGATCTGCCACAACACAAAAACGGTGAAGTCGGCCGCCTGCTGCAGCATTTTCAGGCCATGGCCGATCAGGCGCTGTACCGCGCCAAAGCGACCGGGCGTCATCGCTATTGCCAGACCCAGGCGCCTGACTGACGCCACAATCATCCGCTGCATGAATATTAAAATATAAAAACCATGCAGTTCATTAATGCCAACATCTTCCGTAGAGTGTTGGCATTACTCAGACCCCAGGAGAGCCACGATGGATTTTCAGCATTCCCCCAAAGCGCAGGACTTCCTGAAGCGCGTTAAAGACTTCATGAAAAACGAAATCGAGCCGGTGGAAGAAGCCTACCTGCGCGAACTGCACAGCCTGGATAATAAATGGGTGGTACTGCCCATCATCGAAGAGCTGAAAGCCAAAGCCAAAGCCGCCGGCCTGTGGAATATGTTTCTGCCCGATGAACATTACGGTGCCGGCTTAAGCACGCTGGAATACGCCGCCGTCGCCGAGCTGACCGGCCGCTCCTTTATTGCCCCGGAAGTGTTTAACTGCAACGCACCGGATACCGGTAATATGGAAGTGCTGGAAAAATACGGCAGCCCGGAGCAACAGGAACAATGGCTGAAGCCACTGCTGGCCGGTGAGATCCGCTCCGCCTTCTGCATGACCGAACCGGGCGTAGCCTCCTCCGACGCCACCAATATGGAAGCCACCGCCATTGTTGAAGGTGACGAAGTGGTACTGAACGGCCGCAAATGGTGGAGCACCGGCGTCGGCCATCCGAACTGCAAAGTCGGCATCTTTATGGCCCTCACCAACCCGGACGCCCCGCGCCACCAGCAGCATTCCATGGTGCTGTTTCCGTTCGATGCCCCGGGCGTAAAAATTGAGCGCATGCTGCCGGTATTCGGTTACTACGACGAACCTTACGGCCACGGCGAAGTAAGCTTTACCAACGTGCGCGTACCAGTCTCCAACATCATCGCCGGCCCCGGCCGTGGGTTTGAAATCGCCCAGGGCCGCTTAGGGCCAGGCCGTATTCACCACTGCATGCGTTTAATCGGCATGGCCGAAAAAGCGCTGGAGCTGATGTGCATCCGCGCCGCCAGCCGCACGGCTTTCCACAAGCCGCTGATGAATTTAGGTGGCAACCGCGACATCATCGCCAACGCCCGCATGAACATCGAACAGGCGCGCCTGCTGGTATTCAAAGCGGCGTGGATGATCGACAAAGTCGGTGCCATGGGCGCCATGAGCGAAATTTCCCAGATCAAAGTCATCGCCCCCAACATGGCGCAGCAGATTATTGATGCTGCCATGCAGATGCACGGTGGTGGTGGTTTGTCTGACGACTTCCCCCTCACCGGCCTGTTCACCGCCGCCCGCGCCCTGCGCCTGGCCGACGGCCCGGACGAAGTGCACCGTGGCCTGATCGCCAAGCTCGAGATGATGAAATATAAGAAGTATATGAAAGAGGCGTGAGAGTCTGGGCAAGCTTTATCGTTCAGGGTTAGGCGTTCAGCGTTAGGCGTGCTTTGGAGTTTAACTCCGACCGCACTGAACCCCTAACCCCCAACCTATGATTTGGCACTATCGCCCCTTAACAGGCCATTCGTAACAGAATAATAATCAGCGGCAGACACACTGCCGCTTATGCATTTTTGAGGAGTCCCCATGAATAAGGTATTAATCACCGGTGCCGCCAGCGGCCTGGGCCGGGCACTGGCTTTACGCTACGCCCGCGAGGGCGCGGCTATCTGCATCGCCGACATCAACATGGGCGGCGCGGCTGAAACCCTGAACATGGTGGAAAGCGCCGGCGGCAGCGGCTGGATTTATGAGCTGGACGTGCGCAGCGAAGCCAACTGGAACGCACTGCGCGACGAAGTGATAAAGCGCTGGAATGGCATCGACCTGGTGATTAACAACGCCGGCGTGGCCACCGGCGACCGCATCGACGCCGGCGACTGGGAATGGTGGAACTGGATCATCGACATCAACCTGAAAGGCGTGGCGCTGGGTTGCCGCACCTTTACCCCACTGATGAAACAGCAGGGCAGCGGCGCGTTTATTAACGTGGCGTCACTGGCCGGATTATTGAAAGCGCCGTCCATGGCATCGTACAACGCCACCAAAGCCGCGGTGATTGCCATTTCTGAAACCATGCATTTTGAACTGCTGCCTTACGGCATTAACGTTACTGCGTTGTGTCCTGGTTTTTTCCGCACCAACCTGAATCACGGCATGAAAACCTCCGACCCGGATATGCTGAAATTCGTCGACAAAGTGTTTGAAGCCTCGGCACTGGATGCCGACGATATTGCCGATGCAGCTTATAAAGCGGTGCAAAAAAATCAGATGATCTGTAACCCGCACCCGGTCGGTCGCCGCACTTATTTTATTAAGCGTTATTTACCCTTCCTGTACCGTCAAGGCGTGCTCAAAATGGCTGAAGGCCTGAAAAAACGTGAAGACCAGCGCCGGGCATTTAAAGAAGAAAAGGACAGCTGATATGAGCGCTCAGTTTATTGACGAAGCCAAAGCGCTGCGCGACAGCGATGCCTTTGACATTCAGGCGGTACACAACTGGCTGAAAGCGCAGGGGCATGATTACGGTGATGAATTACCGCAGGTGAAACAATTTTCCGGCGGCGCGTCGAACCTCACCTATCACCTGCAATACCCTGACCAGTACGCGCACAACGATTTAATTCTGCGCCGCCCGCCCGCCGGCCATAAAGCCGCTGGCGCGCACGATATGAAACGCGAATACAGCATTATGCAGCGGCTGAAACCCGTGTATCCGTACGTGCCGGAAATGATCGCCTTCTGCGAAGACCAGAGCGTGATCGGCAGCGATTTTTACGTTATGGAACGCATGCGCGGTATTATTCCGCGTGGCAACCTGCCCCGTGGCATGACACTCAGCCAGGAGCAGGCGCGTGAGCTGTGTATTTCGGTATTCGACAAACTGATCGACCTGCATCAGGTCGATTATCAGGCCAATAAACTCGATGATTTAGGCAAAGGCGCGGGTTATGTGCAGCGTCAGGTAGAAGGCTGGAGCAGCCGTTATACCAAGTCGAAAACCTGGAACGTACCGTCCTTTAAAAACACCATGACCTGGCTGCAGCGCAATATGCCGGCGGATGTTAAAACCTGCATTATTCACAACGATTACCGCATGGATAACGTAGTGCTGAACCCGGATAATCCGGGCGAGATTATTGGTGTACTGGACTGGGAAATGGCCACTCTGGGCGATCCGTTAATGGACCTGGGTGGCGCACTGGCCTACTGGGTGCAGGCCGATGACGACGCCTTAATGCGCTCGATCCGCCGCCAGCCAAGTCATTTACCCGGCATGCTCACCCGTCAGGAAATTGTGGACTATTACTGCAATAAAATGGGCCTCGACGCGAAGCTGTGGCCGTTTTACGAAGTGTTCGGATTATTCCGTTTAGCCGTGATTGTGCAGCAGATTTATTACCGCTATCACCACAAACAAACCGACAACCCGGCGTTTAAAAATTTCTGGTTCTTTGTGCACTACCTGAACTGGCGCTGCAACCGCATTATTAAACATGCACGCAAAAACGGGTTTCAATAATGGCCAGTATTTATCTGGTGCGCCACGGCCAGGCTGGCTTCGGTAAACTGAATTACGATCAGCTGTCCGACACCGGCCACCAGCAGGCAGAACTGGTCGGCAAAGCACTGGCACAGCGCAACCTGGAGGCCGGCCTGCTGGTGCAGGGTGCTATGCAGCGCCACCGGGAAACCCGGCAGGGGGCACAGCAACACTGGCACAGTTACGGGCCGTTAACAGAAGCCGCCGGCTTTAACGAATTTGATTCTGACGATGTCATCGCCTGCGCCTTTCCGCAATTTAAAAACAAAGCGGTATTAGGCGCGTGGATTCTGGCCCAGCCGAATAAGCGTAAAGCCTTTCAGGAATTATTCGCCAAAGCGGTAGAGCGCTGGACCAGCGGTACACAGGATAACGACTATGCCGAATCCTGGCCGCACTTTACGCAACGGGTATTGCAGGCCCTGCACAATCTGGTGCAACAAGCGGACGGTAAGCATGCCGTGGTATTTACCTCAGGCGGGCCAATTACCGCGGTGGCGCAATACTGTCTGGGGCTAAGTAACAGCAAAGCCTTTGATATGAACTGGACTCTGCTGAACGGCGGCATTACCCAATTGCTGTATAACAGCAGCGGTAAAATCAGCCTGGCATCCTTTAATGAACATCAGCATCTGGCGCAAGCCGGGCAACATTTTCTGACGTACCGCTGAGCGGTAATAATAACCAGGGAGATCGTTATGAACCCACAAGAACTGTTTAATCTGTCCGGCCGTGTAGCACTGGTCACCGGCGCCAGCCGTGGTATCGGCGAAAGCATTGCCAAGCTGCTGGCCGCCAGCGGTGCGCACGTCATCGTTTCCAGCCGTAAAATTGATGGCTGTCAGCGCGTAGCGGATGAAATTACAGCAGCCGGCGGCAGCGCTGAAGCACTGGCCTGCCATATTGGCGAAATGGATCAGATCGACGCCTGTTTCAAAGCCATTGAAGAGAAACACGGCAAACTGAATATTCTGGTAAATAACGCTGCGGCCAACCCGTATTTCGGCCATGTGCTGGATACTGATTTAAACGCCTTCCAGAAAACCGTGGATGTGAATATCCGTGGTTATTTCTTTATGTCGTCCGCGGGCGCTAAATTAATGAAGAAAAGCGGTGGCGGTTCCATTATTAACGTGGCCTCGGTGAACGGCGTCATTCCCGGTGATATGCAGGGTATTTATTCCATCACCAAAGCGTCGGTTATTGCCATGACCAAAACCTTCGCCAAAGAATGTGCGCAACTGGGCATCCGTGTAAACGCCCTGCTGCCGGGTCTGACCGACACCAAATTCGCCAGCACCTTAACCAGCAACGAAGCCATTCTGAAAATGGCCATGATGCATATTCCGATGAAGCGCGTGGCGATGCCGGATGAAATGGCGGGTACCGTGCTGTATCTGGCCTCTGACGCCTCCAGCTACACCACCGGCGCAGCCATTAACGTCGATGGCGGTTATCTGCTGGTGTAATACTACACCTCGTTCCCACGCTCCCGCGTGGGAATGACCCCGCACAACTCGTTCCCACGCTCCGGCGTGGGAATGCCACCGCTCCCGCGTGGGAACGATCCGGTTGCCAGCCATTCAGGCAGGCATCAGGCAGCGGCCGGTAAACCAGCCACTACCAGGGTGGATCAGATCACACCCTGAGCCAGCATGGCTTCTGCCACTTTTACGAAACCGGCAATGTTGGCACCGTCGGTGTAGCTGACAGTACCGTCTTCGCGGGTGCCGTATTTCAGGCAGGAACGGTGGATACCCTGCATGATTTCCAGCAGACGCTCGTCCACTTCTTCAGCAGTCCAGGACATACGCATGGCGTTCTGGCTCATTTCCAGACCAGAAGTGGCCACACCACCGGCGTTGCTGGCTTTACCCGGTGCGTACAGCACGCCATTTTTCTCGAAAATGGTCACGGCTTCAGCAGTACAAGGCATGTTGGCGCCTTCGGCGACGGCTTGTACGCCGTTCTTCACCAGCATCAGCGCGTCTTCTTCGTTCAGTTCGTTCTGGGTGGCGCACGGCAGGGCCACGTCCATCGGCAGGTGCCACGGCGTTTTGCCTTCCAGATATTCCACACCGGCTTCTTCGGCGTACTGGGAAACACGGGCGTAATGCTCGTTTTTCACTTTCATCAGCAGTGCCAGTTTTTCCGGGGTGAAGCCATCCGCGTCGTACACAGTGCCGGAAGAATCGGAAACACAGATCACTTTGCCGCCCAGCTGCATCACTTTCTCGACCGCAAACTGCGCCACATTACCGGAACCGGATACACCCACGCGCAGACCTTTCATTGAACGGCCGCCGTGCAGCAGCATTTCCTGGGCGAAGTACACCGTGCCGTAACCGGTCGCTTCCGGACGGATCAGCGAGCCACCGTAGCTCAGACCTTTACCGGTCAGTACGCAATCCGAACGGTTGGTAATCTTTTTCAGCATGCCGTTCATAAAGCCAATTTCACGACCGCCGACACCGATATCGCCGGCCGGTACGTCGGTGTCAGAACCAATGTGACGGTACAGTTCGGTCATAAAGGCCTGACAGAAGCGCATGATTTCGCCACGGCTCTTACCTTTCGGATCAAAATCAGAACCGCCTTTACCACCGCCCATCGGCAGGGTGGTCAGGGCGTTTTTAAAGGTTTGTTCGAACGCCAGGAACTTCAGCACCGACTGGTTCACGGACGGGTGGAAACGCAGACCACCTTTGAACGGGCCAATGGCCGAGTTGTGCTGAATACGGTAGCCACGGTTTACGTGAACATCGCCCTGATCATCAACCCAGGATACACGGAACTGAATGATGCGCTCCGGCTCTACCAGACGATCCAGCAGACCATGCTCGGCATAGCGCGGATGTTGGGAGATGAAAGGCCATAAGCTTTCCATAACTTCGGCCACTGCCTGCAGGTACTCAGGCTGACCGGGATTACGCTGGGCAACAGTGTGAAGAAACTCGTGAACAGACTGATAACGCATAGGTAGGTCTCGCTTTGAATAACAAACCATCAGGGTGCGGACACCGCGGCATGGCAAAAAAGGGCCGACATTCTTGCCAAACGAGCGCAAAAAATCATCATTTTTTTGCCAAAAAAGCCAATTCATATCGGCAAAGAGTGCCAGAGTTGACAATTTTTACGCGTGTCGTTTTTTAATAACCTATTGATTTATAAAGGAAAATCGAAAGTCTGATCGTCAAGTGACGCAAAATATGTCAGCTGTATGAAAGTTCCACGAACAAACCCACACTTTGTCATGATTGCCAGCATCTTTCGCTCAATAGCCGTTATTTGCTGCCACAGGAGTCTGCGGGGAAAGCAGTGGCTGCAAATGCCAGGCATAAAAAAAGCAGCCCGGAGGCTGCTTGCAGCGGGTTACAAATCGGCTCAGGCGCCGTTGGCTAACCAGCCATTCAGTGCCTGCAGGTCACCCTCGTTCAGGGTACCGGCAAAGAACTTCAGATTGAGCAGATTCAGAATGTAGTCGTAACGGGCGTTGGCATAGTCACGCTGGGCACGGTACAGATTTTTCTGCGCATCCAGTACTTCCACAATGTTACGGGTACCCACCCGGTAACCGGTTTCGGTGGCTTCTACCGCACTCTGGGCCGAGGTGATGGCCTGCTTACGCGCCTTGATGTTCAGGGTATCGGTCTGCACCTGACGGAACAGACTGCGGATATTCTGGCGCACATCGCGGCGTTGTTTTTCCAGCTGGTAATCCGCAGCAGCAAAGTTCAGCGCCGCCTGCTTGCTCTGACCGTACAGCGAGCCACCGGCCAACAGCGGCACGGTTAACTGCACACCGACAACGGTTGCCTTAGAATCTGTCGGATCTTTAAACGTGCTGAAAGGAGCCTGTTCCGCATCGCTATACGCAGCAGTCAGCTGCACGGTCGGTAAGTGATTAGAACGGGCCGCATTACGCTGCAGACGCACACTGTCTTTACCGGCTTCGGCCAGTAACACACCAGCGTACTTGCTTAAACCCGACTGCACCCAGTCATCGGCATTGGCCGGCTCCGGCAATTCCATCGGTACTTCCGCTTTCAGCGGCACCACACGGTCAAAGCGCTGGCCGGTCAGTTGTTCCAGGGCTTCGTAGCTGATATCCAGCGCCGCTTCCTGGCCCAGCAGGTTCACGTAACTGAGGTCATACGCAGCCTGCGCTTCGTGCACATCGGTAATGGCAATCAGACCCACATCAAAACGCTGTTTGGTTTGCTCCAGCGAGCGCTTCACGGCTTTCTCCTCCGCCTGCGCAGTGGACAAATTATCCTGCGCCCGCAGCACGTTAAAATAAGCCTGCGCGGTGCGCAGCAACAGCTGTTGTTCGGCCAGCTGCAATTCCAGACCGGCAGCGCTGTCGCCGGTAACGGCAGCCTGATAGTTGTACCAGCTGTTCAGGTTAAACAACGTCTGGGACGCCTGAACCTGCAGTGCTTTCAGGTCATAATCCTTTTCAATATCGATATAACCGGCACCAGCACCACCGGCAAGATTGATTGACTCGGCTTCAGTATCGTACTTGTTAATGCCATAACTTAACTGCGCCTGCGGCAGCAGCGCCCCGCGGGCGATGGTCACGTTGTAGCTGTTGGCTTCACGGGTGGCACGGGCAGCAGCGATTTCCGCATCATTGCTCGCTGCCTGCTGATAAATGGTGCTCAGATCGGCAGCCTGCAGCGATGCAGAAGCCAGCAGAGCTGTGGTCAGAGAAAGCAGTTTGTTCATAGTGTTGCCTTTCGCAGCGGGTATGAAGTGGAATGTTGCCGGATTCTAACAGAAAACAATTGGTGTAATCCTTCGGGATTGTTCCATCAATAAGAACACAGCGTGCTGATGGCTCGCGCCAGTGCGGCATATTCTTGTTCAGTAATATAGGTAGGTCAAGCGTGAAACTCACCCCGTTATTTACCCGGCAGGATACCGAGGTTATCAGCCAGGAAGTGCTGTATCAGGGCTTCTTCCGGATGGAAAAACTGCAACTGCGGCACCGTACGTTTGCCGGCGACTGGACCCCGGTTTTTACCCGTGAGCTGTTCGAGCGTGGCCAGGCCGTGTGCGTCTTGCTGTATGATCCGGCACTGGATTGTGTGGTGCTGACCGAACAATTCCGTGCCGGCGCCCTGGGCGATGAGCGCTCCCCCTGGCTGCTGGAACTGGTGGCCGGCATGGTGGAACCCGGTGAACAATACGAACAGGTCGCACGGCGCGAAGCGCTGGAAGAAGCCGGCTGTGCGGTCGGGCAACTGCTGCCGATCTGCCATTACTGGGTGTCGCCGGGCGGCACCAGCGAGTGGGTGCAGCTATACTGCGCCCTGATCGACAGCGCCCCACTGGGCGGGTTACATGGCCTGGACGAAGAGCAGGAAGACATCCGCCTCGTAACCCTAAGCTTTACCGAAGCCTGGCAGGCCCTGCAGCAAGGCATCATCAATAACGCTGCTACTATCATGGCGCTGCAGTGGCTGAAAATTCAGCACCACAGCCTGCAAACCCACAATGCACCGGAAACCCCCTGAGAGCCTATGACCTTACGCCGCCGTTATGTCCCCGACCTGCAGGAAATGGCCGCCCTGTGTGACGCCAATTACCTGCGCCTGCTGAAGCTGCTGCCCGAGGGCCAGAGCGAGCGCGAGTTTCTGCTGGGCGATGGCGAACAACAGGCCAGTGTGCGTCTTTATATAGAAGAAGATCACCGTTACACCACCATGCTGCGGATTGAACAGCAGGGCTACAGCCCGGCCTGGCTGCAGCCACAGGCGATGCAGGTGCGCCTGTACCACGATGCCGACATGGCCGAAGTGCTCAGTTACCAGCAGTCACAGCGTTTTCATGGCCGTTATCCCTACCCGAATCCGGCCATGCGGCTGCCCGATGAAAAACTGCAACTGAACCGCTTCCTGGCCGAGTGGCTGACCCACTGCCTGCAGCACGGCCGGGCGGCGTCACCCTTGGTTTTTGGCCGGGAACAACCAGCCGGCAACCCATAATTGTGAACCCTGTCAAAGCAGCATTGCCATCGGAGCAGTAAAGTTAGAAACTGACGCAAAATAGCCAAACGTACCGGTTGACCGGCTGCCATAGTGCAAACTGCCTGTAACCGATTTTTTCACCGCAAACAGGCCTGCTTTCATCACCAAAACAGGCTCTAAGGACAGAGGTGCCGTTTGTATTCACTGGATACAACAACAACACTGCGGCTGGTACAGATCACGGATACCCACCTGAATGGCCCGGAAGATGGCCATTTGCTGGGTATGAAAACCCTGCACAGCATGAATTGTGTGCTGGATATCGTCCGCAGTGAACAACCCCGCATGGATGCCATACTGGTTAGCGGTGATCTGGCGCAGGATGGCAGCGTGCGCGCCTATCAGCACCTGCATCAAGCCCTGCAACCCTTTGCCTGCCCGGTATTCTGGTTTGAAGGTAACCACGACAACCCCGACAACCTGCAACAGGTGGCGGCCGGCACTGAACATCTGCAACGGGTTATACGCACCCCGCACTGGCAACTGATTCTGCTGAACTCACAGGTAATCGGCTCGGTACACGGCCATCTGGCCGCCGATCAGTTACAGCTGCTGGAACACACCCTGCAGGAACGCCCGGATCTGCACACACTGGTCAGTTTTCATCATCACCCGCTGTCCATGGGCAGCCGCTGGATTGATACCATTGGCCTGCACAATGCTGACGAATTGCTGGCCATCGTACGCCGCCACACCAATGTCCGCTGCGTACTCTGGGGCCATGTGCATCAGGAAAGTGACCAGATAATCGACGGCGTGCGGTATTTATCCACACCCTCAACCTGTGTGCAGTTTATGCCCGGCTCGGACGACTTTGCCATCGACACCCTGGCGCCGGGTTACCGCTGGCTGGATCTGCACCCCGATGGCCGCGTTGATACCGGCGTCAGCCGAGTGGAAGACATTGCCTTCGATATCGATTATTCCGTTAAAGGATACTGACGCTTGTACCCCAAGGATCTGGGCTGCCTGTACCTGCATGGTTTTTTAAGCTCGCCCCAATCACAGAAAGCCCGCGAACTGAGTGCGTTGTTTGAACGCCACGGCCACCCCGGGCAGCTGCGCATTCCGGCCCTGCCCTTTGCCCCGGCCGCCGCCATCGAACTGGCCCGCGAGGAACTGGCGCGGCTGCAGCAACAATTCCCCCGCGTCCTGGTCATTGGCAGTTCCCTGGGCGGCTTTTACGCCACCCATCTGGCCGAAACCTTTGGCGTGAAAGCGGCGCTGATCAATCCGGCGGTGCGGCCGTTTGCTTTGTTTGAACATTATTTAGGGCCAAACCGGCATTTTTATACCGGCGAAATCCACCAGCTGACCGTGGAACATATCCAGCAACTGCAACAGCTCGATTGCCCAACCATTCAGCACCCGGACAACCTGTTTCTGCTGTTGCAGACCGGCGATGAAACGCTGGATTACCGGCTGGCTGCCAGCCTGTACCGCCACTGCCCGGCCTGGCTGGAAGGCGGCGGCAACCACAGCTTTGCACACTTTACCGAACGCCTGCCCATGCTGCTGCACTGGGCCTGCCGCCAAGGAGCCTCTGAATAACTCTGCACGAGTAACTCAGAGGCTCCTTAAGTTATACTCGGCCGCATTACTGCACTACCGCCCAACCAGAGGTTTGAATGTCCAAACAATACACCGCGTCGTCGATTGAGGTTTTAAGCGGCCTCGACCCCGTCCGTAAACGTCCGGGCATGTACACCGACACCACCCGCCCCAACCATCTGGCGCAGGAAGTCATCGATAACTCGGTTGACGAAGCGCTGGCCGGCCACGCCAGCTTTGTCGAAGTTACCCTGCACGGCGACGGCTCTATGACCGTACTGGACGATGGCCGCGGCATGCCCACCGATATTCACCCGGAACATGGGGTATCCGGGGTAGAACTGATCCTCAGCCAGCTGCACGCCGGCGGTAAATTCTCCAACGACAACTACCAGTTTTCCGGTGGTCTGCACGGCGTGGGGGTGTCGGTAGTAAACGCACTGTCACAGGTGCTGGAAGTCACCATCTGGCGCGATGGCCAGGTCTCTCGCATCGGCTTCAAAGACGGCTACAAAGCCCTCGATCTGCAGGTGGTGGACAGCTGCGCCAAGAAGAAAACCGGTACCAGCGTGCGCTTCCTGCCCGATCCGAAATATTTTGATTCACCCAGGTTTTCCGTCCCACGCCTGAAACACGTCCTGCGCGCCAAAGCGGTGCTGTGCCCGGGCCTGCGCATCCGCTTTAACGCTCCCAATGCCGAAGACAGCGCCGAGTGGTACTACGAAGACGGCCTGAAGGATTACCTGAAAGTGGCCAGCACCGGTTACGAGGTATTACCGGCCGAGCCCTTTACCGGCTCCATGTCCGGCTCCACCGAAGGCGTCGACTGGGCCGTGCACTGGCTGCCAGACGGCGGCGAACTGCTGCAGGAAAGCTACGTTAACCTGATCCCCACCGCCCAGGGCGGTACCCACGTTAACGGTTTCCGCTCCGGCCTGCTGGATGCGCTGCGCGAGTTCTGCGAATTCCGCAACCTGCTGCCACGCGGCATCAAACTGACCCCGGAAGACGTCTGGGAACGCTGTTCCTATGTACTGTCAGCCAAGCTGGCCGACCCGCAGTTTGCCGGCCAGACCAAAGAGCGCTTGTCCTCCCGCGAAGCCTCCAGCTTTATTGCCGGCGTCGTAAAAGACTCGTTCGCGTTATGGCTGAACGAGCACACCGCCGAAGCGGAACTGATTGCCGAGCTGGCCATTTCCAGCGCCCAGACCCGGTTGCGTAAATCCAAAACCGTGGCGCGCAAAAAAATCACCCAGGGCCCGGCACTGCCCGGCAAACTGGCCGATTGTTCTGGCCAGGACAGCGAGCGCGGCGAACTGTTTCTGGTGGAAGGGGATTCCGCCGGTGGCTCCGCCAAGCAGGCGCGCGACCGTGAATTCCAGGCCATTCTGCCGCTGCGCGGTAAAATTCTGAACACCTGGGAAGTCGATTCCAACGAAATTCTGGCCTCGCAGGAAGTGCACGATATTGCCGTCGCCATGGGCATCGACCCCGGTTCCGATGACTTATCCGGCCTGCGCTACGGCAAAATCTGCATCCTCGCCGACGCCGACTCCGACGGCCTGCACATCGCCACGCTGCTGTGCGCCCTGTTTGTACGTCACTTTCCGAAACTGGTGCGCGAAGGCCATGTATACGTTGCCATGCCGCCGCTGTACCGTATCGACATTGGTAAAGACGTTTACTACGCCCTGGATGAAGCCGAAAAAGAAGGCGTGCTGGAACGCATCCGCGCCGAAAACAAGCGCGGCAAAGTGAACGTGCAGCGCTTCAAAGGGCTGGGTGAAATGAACCCGCTGCAACTGCGCGAAACCACCATGGACCCGAACACCCGCCGGCTGGTGCAGCTGGGATTGGAGCCGGACGATGGCACCAATGAAATGATGGATATGCTGCTGGCCAAGAAACGCGCCGGTGATCGCAAAAACTGGTTGGAAACCCGCGGCAACGAGGCTGATATCGCCCTCTGAACCGCAACACTGCGCCTTGGCGGCCGGAGAAGGAACGATGATGTGCAGCAAAAGACGGCCATTCTGGCTGGCCGTACTCTTACTGAGCTGGTCATCCTGGCTGCCGGCCGACACTACCCCACCGGCAGCGGCAAAAACCACCAGCATTCTGTTATTGCTGGCCTATGAGCCGCTCTATCCGGCCGCCCAGTCACTGGTACAGGCACTGTCCGGCCAGCTGCGCCAGCAGGTTAAGCAACCACTGCAGCTGCATGTGGAATATATGGACAGCGACCTGCTGAACAGCACCACCTACCTGCAGCAGTTCGGTAATCTGCTGCACAGCAAACAGCAACAGGGCGAACGCTACGATCTGGCCATTGTCGCCGGCAACAGCGCACTGCAACTGGCGGCGCAGGAACAGCAGCGGGTGCTGGCCGATACACCAGTCGTCTTTATGAACGTCAGCGACACCGCCCTTATCCGCCGCCTGCTGCCGGGCGGCAACCTCACCGGGGTGCCCGAACTGCCGTTCGTGTATGAATTTCTGGCCCTGTGCCGTTCCTTGTTTGCCGATAGACAAACCCTGCACGTTATTGTCGACAGCCGCTCTGGTCAGCGCGACTTCCTGCCGCTGCTGCAACAGGCCACCGACAGCCTGGGCAAAACCCTGCAGGTGCATTCCCTTACCGATCTCAGCTGGGACGAACTGGCCAGCGAACTGCAGCAATTGCGGCGCCAGCCGGTACTGCTGTTATCCGCTTATCAGGACCGCCTGCAGCAGCCCAAAGCCTTCCGCGATGCCATTGCCTTTCTCAGTGAACAATCCGCCAGCCCCCTGTGGCATTTATGGCCACAGGGTATTGGTGAGGGCCTGACCGGCGGCGTGGTCAGCGACCGCGATTTCAGTGTGCAACAGGTTGCCGCCATGGCCGGCCAGATTCTGCAGGGCACCCCCGCCGCCAGCCTGCCGGTACACTGGCAGCTGACGCCGGTAACACTGGCCGATGCCCGCCAGCTGGCGCGGTTTGATATCAGCGCCAGTGATCTGCCTGCAGCCGCACGACTGCTGCATCAGCAAAACAGCTTCTGGCAGCGGTATGGCTGGGTATTGCTGCTGATGGTCACCGCCTCCGGCCTGACCGGGCTGGTGTTATTCCTGATCTGGAGCGAAAGCCGCCGGCGTCAGCTCAGTGACGAACAACTGCGTGACCGCACCCGCCTGATCCGCAATATTCTGGACTCCATTCCCGACCTGATTTTCTACAAAGACAACCAGGGCGTGTATGTATTCTGCAACAAACCCTTTGTGCGGGTGATGGGCACCAACCCCGTCGGTAAAACCGATTTCGATGTCTTTGATCAGCAAACGGCGGAGTTTTTCCGCTCTAAAGACAGCGAAGCGGTGGCGCGTAAAAATATGAACGCCAACGAAGAATGGGTACACAGTGCCGATGGCCGGATCATCTTACTGGAAACGCAGAAAACCCCTATTTACGACCGCAAAGGCCGGCACATTGGTGTTTTTGGTTTAAGCCGTGACGTTACCGATCTGAAAAAAGCCCAGCAAAACCTCGAGCATATTGCGCATCACGATGCCTTAACCAACCTGCCCAATCGGTTGCTGCTGAATAAAAAACTGGAATATGCGCTCAATCTGGCCCGCCGCGCTGAAGAGCATCTGGGCATTCTGTATCTGGATCTGGACCGCTTCAAAGATATTAACGACACCATCGGCCACGATATCGGCGACCTGCTGCTGAAAGATGTGGCGCACCGCCTGCACAATAATATCCGCGATTCCGATATTTGTTCGCGCCTCGGTGGCGATGAATTTATTGTCGTACTGACCAACGTCAATGATGTACAGCGCATTCAGGAAAAGTGCGAACAATTACTGCAGTTAATTGCCCAGCCCTACAGTCTGCAGGGGCATTTACTCAGTGTGTTTGCCAGCGCCGGCATCAGTGTATTTCCGCAGCATGGAACCAGCGTCGATGAACTGATCCGCAACGCCGATGCCGCCCTGCACAAAGCCAAAGAACTGGGCCGCAACCGCAGTTATCAGTATGAGCGCCAGCTGACCGACAGTATTCATTCGCGCATGTCACTGGAACAGGATCTGCGCTCGGCCATGGAAACCCGGCAATTTACCCTGGCCTTCCAGCCACAATTTAAACTGGGCAGCCTACAACCCTTGCGTGCGGAAGCCTTATTACGCTGGCCACACCCGGCGCGCGGTATGATTTCCCCGCTGGAATTTATTCCGCTGGCGGAAACCAGTGGCATGATTATTGAGCTGGGTTATTGGGTATTGCGCAGCGCCTGCCAGCAGTTTTTATTCTGGCGCGAGCAGGGACTGAGGCTGGAAAAAATTGCCGTTAACGTCTCGCCGGTGCAGATTAATTCCAGCTTTGCCAACACCGTAGCCGATATTCTGCAGCAGCTGAATTTTGACCCGCACTGGCTGGAACTGGAAGTGACCGAAGGACTAATGATGTCAGGCACCACCGAAGTGTCGCAGCAAATAGAACAGCTGCGAGCACTGGGGGTGGAATTTGCCATCGACGATTTCGGCACCGGTTATTCCTCACTCAGCAAGCTGAAAAGCATGCCGGTGTCGGTACTGAAAATTGACCAGTCTTTTGTGCGCGATATTAACGACGATATTAACGACTTTGAAATTGTCCGCGCCATTGTCGCCATGGCCGGCAGCCTGGGGTTAACCGTAGTGGCCGAAGGCGTGGAAACCGCCGCCCACGAAAGCACATTGCAAGACCTTGGCTGTGAATGGATGCAGGGCTATTACTACGCCAAACCCATGGCGGCGGATGAGTTTTATCAGTGCTATCGGAACACGCCGGACGCTTAACGAACCGCAATGCGGTTCGTTAACGGGAGACGGGAGACGCCCGCCTTAAAACAACGCAACATAATTACCCCGGCAACGGCGTGTATTCGTCGCTATCACCCGGCACGGGTGGAAAGCGCTGTTCACGCCAGTCGTCTTCCGCCTGTTTAATGCGCTCACGGCTGTAAGCAACAAAATTCCAGCGAATATAGGGCACGCTGGCGTAAGCATCGCCGCCCAGCAACACCAGCCGGCTGTATTCGTTCACCTGAATGCGGTCGCTGTTATCCAGCAGCACAAAAGCGCCGGCCTTAAAATCTTCGCCGTTAATACGGATCGAGCCTTCCTGTAAATACAGCGCGGTTTCCTGCGTTGCCGAGGGCAGCTCAATGATTTCACCCTGCTGGCTGACCACATCAATAAAAAACATCGGCGCATGGCTGCGCACCGGCGAGGTCATACCATAAGCCTCGCCTGCCACCAGCCGCATCATGGTGTTGCCCTGGTAGCGGTGCGGCAGCTGGTGTTTTTTCACATGCTGAAAGGCCGGTTCTATTTCGGCTTTTTCCGGCGGCAAGGCCAGCCAGAATTGCAGACCGTTCAGCTCATGCTCGCGGGCGCGTACCTCAAGGGTTTCCCGTTCCGAATGCACAATGCCGCGGCCGGCGGTCATCCAGTTCACCTCACCGGGCAGAATTTCCTGCACATTCCCCAGGCTGTCGCGGTGCAGCATGCTGCCGCTGAATAAATAGGTGAGGGTCGCCAGGCCAATGTGCGGATGCGGCCGTACATTCACGCCCTCACCGGCGGCAAAATGCGCCGGGCCAATATGGTCGAGGAAGATAAATGGCCCCACCATTTTCTTCACCCGGCTGGGCAGAATGCGGGTAACGGTAAAACCATCCAGATCTTTGTCTTCACCCTGAATAAGACTGGCCATAACCATCTCCTGTAAGCGGTAACCACCCCAGTGTACGCAATCCGCCCAGAATTACTTTGGCAAAATCCGGCCGCTTTCTTTCGACTTTATCGAACCAATCGCCCATCGTGGCGCCGCTGCCCCATTGTTCAAAGCGGCCGGGTCGGTCACAATCAGGCCCATCTTTTGTCTGAGCCTGGCTTGCGGGAATTATGACCAATCAGATCATCTACACCGATGACGGCGTTGAACGTCAGTCGTTAAAGCAATACACCGAAAGCGCGTACCTGAATTACTCCATGTACGTGATTCTCGACCGCGCCCTGCCGCACGTTGGCGACGGCCTGAAACCGGTACAGCGCCGCATTGTCTACGCCATGAGCGAGCTGGGCCTGAAACACACCGCCAAATACAAGAAATCGGCCCGTACCGTGGGTGACGTGCTGGGTAAATACCACCCGCACGGCGACAGCGCCTGTTACGAAGCCATGGTATTAATGGCGCAACCGTTTTCTTACCGTTACCCGCTGGTCGATGGTCAGGGCAACTGGGGCGCGCCGGACGATCCGAAATCTTTCGCCGCCATGCGTTACACCGAATCGCGGCTGGCCCCTTACGCCGATGTGCTGCTCAGTGAACTGGGTCAGGGCACGGTGGAATGGCAGCCCAACTTCGACGGCACCATGGACGAGCCTTGCACCTTGCCGGCGCGACTGCCCAACGTGCTGCTGAATGGCACCACCGGTATTGCCGTGGGGATGGCCACCGACATTCCGCCGCACAATATCCGCGAAATCGCCAGCGCCTGTATTCACCTGCTGGACGACCCGGAGGCCAGCCTCGATGCTCTGTGCGAGCACGTTATCGCCCCGGATTTTCCCACCGAAGCGGAAATTATTACCCCGCGGGCCGACCTGCGTAAAATCTACCGCGATGGCCGTGGCAGCGTAAAAATGCGCGCCGTGTACACCATCGAAGACGGCGATATTGTGATTACCGCGCTGCCGCACCAGACCTCCGGTGCCAAGGTGCTGGAACAGATCGCCGCGCAGATGAACGCGAAAAAACTGCCGTTGGTTACCGACCTGCGCGACGAATCCGACCACGAAAATCCGACCCGGTTGGTGATCGTGCCGAAATCCAATCGTGTCGATACCGATGCCCTGATGGCGCACCTGTTCGCCACCACCGATCTGGAAAAGAATTACCGCGTTAATATGAACGTGATCGGTCTGGACGGCCGGCCGCAGGTAAAAGACCTGAAAACCATGCTCAGCGAATGGCTGACCTACCGCACCGAAACCGTGCGCCGGCGTCTGCAGTTCCGCCTCGATAAAGTGCTGGCGCGCCTGCACATTCTGGAAGGTTTATTGGTCGCCTTCCTGAATATTGATGAAGTGATCGAAATTATCCGCCGTGAAGAAGAACCGAAAGCCGTGCTGATGCAGCGCTTTGGTATTTCCGATATTCAGGCCGAAGCCATCCTCGAATTAAAACTGCGCCATCTGGCCAAACTCGAGGAAATGAAAATCCGTGGCGAGCAGGACGAGCTGGAAAAAGAACGCGATAACCTGGAAAAAACCCTGGGTTCTGAGCGTCGCCTGAAAACCCTGATTAAAAAAGAAATCAGCGCCGATGCTGAGCAATACGGCGATGACCGCCGCTCGCCGGTGGTGGTACGCGGTGAAGCCAAAGCCTTCAGCGAAACCGAACTGGTGGCCACCGAACCCGTTACCATAGTGCTGTCCGACAAAGGCTGGGTGCGCGCCGCCAAAGGCCATGATATTGATGGCGAAAACCTCAGCTATAAATCGGGCGATAAATTCCTGATGGCAGCCTGTGGTAAATCCAGCCAGAACGCGGTGTTTATCGACACCACGGGGCGCTCTTACAGCCTGGCAGCGCACAGTCTGCCGTCGGCGCGTGGTCAGGGCGAACCCTTAACCGGCCGCTTAACACCACCGGCCGGGGCCAATTTTATGGCCACCTTAATCGGTAACGATGACGAGCAATACCTGCTCAGCACCGACGCCGGCTACGGTTTTATCGGCACGCTGGCCGATATGCAGAGCAAAAACAAAGCCGGTAAAAACCTGATTACCGTGCCCGACAATGCCCGCATTCTGAACCCGGCGAAAATCACCGACCCGGACAACAGCTGGATTGCCGCAATCAGCAATCAGGGTCGGTTACTGGTGTTCCCGGCTGCCGACCTGCCGCAAATGGCGCGCGGCAAAGGCAACAAGATGATCGGAATTCCCACCGAAGCTGCCAGCAAACGTGAAGAGCTGATGATCGCCGCCGTGGCCTTCAGCAAAGACGACACTCTGCTGGTGTACAGCGGCAAACGCCACCTGAATATGAAGTTTGCCGATCTGGAACACTACCTGGGCGAACGGGGTCGCCGCGGTAATAAACTGCCGCGCGGTTTCCAGAATGTGGACGCCATGGAAGTGGTACGCAAAGACTGACCCGCCGGCCGGCGTCCCCATACCGGGACGCTGGCCCCCATCTCCGCTATAATCCCGCCAATTTTTTTGCTTACAGGCCTTGTTATGTCCGTTACCGCGACCGTCAGCGAAACGCTGTACCCGGGTTATGCCCAGACCTTTACCGTTGAAAAAGTGCTGTTTGAAATCAAAACTGAACACCAGCATCTGCAGATTATTGAAACCCCCTTTATGGGCCGCGTGATGCTGCTCGATGGCGTGGTGCAAACCACCGAACGCGATGAATTTATTTACCACGAAATGATGGTGCACGTGCCGCTGTTCGCCCACCCGAACCCTAAGCGCGTACTCATTATCGGCGGCGGTGACGGCGGCATTCTGCGCGAAGTGCTGAAGCACAAAAACGTTGAGCACGTTACCCAGGTCGAGATCGACGGCAGCGTGATTGACATGTGCAAAGAGTATTTCCCCAACCACTCCGCCGGTGCCTATGACGACCCGCGCGCCACCATCGTGATTGCCGATGGCAAAGAATTTGTGGCGCAGTGCCAGGACACTTTCGATGTGATCATTGCCGATTCCACCGACCCTATTGGCCCGGCCGAAGTGCTGTTTACCGCCGACTTTTATAAAGACGAAAAAACCTGCCTGAACCCTGGCGGCATTATGGTGGCGCAGAACGGCGTGCCCTTTATGCAGGGCCAGGAAGTCACCAACACCTTCCAGCGCCTGAGCAAGCTGTACCGTGATGCCAGCTTCTATGTGTCACCGGTGCCGACCTACATCGGCGGCCTGATGGCACTGGCCTGGGCCAGCGATGACGCCAGCCTGCGTCAACAAAGTGCAGACGTCATTCAGCAACGCATCGACCGCGCCGGCTTCCCTACCCGCTTCTACAACGCCGACGTTCATGTGGCCGCGTTTGCGCTGCCGAACTATATTCGCGCGTTGATGGTTTAGTTTTCTGGTTGAGGGTTGGGCGTTAAGCGTTGGGCGTGCTGCGGAAATGATCACCGGGCACGCAGAACCCTGAACGCCTAACCTTGAACGCAATCGTCCATACCGCGATATACTTCTCCCCATGACAACCGCATCCCGCACCAGCATCGCTCCACAGCAGGTCATTCAGTGGCACAGCAACTTTCTGCAACTGAATCAGGCCCGGCTGGATGCTGCCCGCAGTTTGCTGCTGCCACGTCAGCAACTGGTGCTGGACGTACTGCCGTTATTGCTGCACCTGAACCATCCGCGCCTGCCGGGCTTTGTCGATTTCCGCACCGCTGCCGGTATCCGTAATTACTCACCCACCCAGCAACAACTGCAAAGTTTGCAGGCGCTGGCCCGTGGCGTGCAGATTCCGCGTGGCAGTGGCGGTGGTGATATTCTGGGTCTGTACCTGATGGGCAGCATCGGCTCGCTGGCGCAGGCGCGCAGCAGCGATCTGGATATGTGGCTGTGCCACGATGAAACCCTGCCTCCCCAGGCACTGGCAGGCCTGCAGCAAAAATGCCAGTTGCTGGAGCGCTGGGCCGCCGAACAGGGCATCGAGCTGCACATTTTCCTGATGAATTTAACCGAGTTCCGCCAGGGCCAGAACCGCTCAGCGGAAGGTGAAGACTGCGGCACCACCCAACACCTGCTGCTGCTGGACGAGTTTTACCGCAGCGCCGTGTGGCTGGCCGGCTGTATGCCGCGCTGGTGGCTGATTCCCAATCAGGAAGAACGCAATGCCGACCGTTTCTGGCAACAGCTGGCCGACCAGCACCGCGTCAACCCGGTGCAATGGCTGGACTTCGGCGCCATTCCCGCCATTCCACCGGCTGAATTTATCGGCGCCGGTCTGTGGCAACTGAATAAAGGCCTGTCCGACCCCTACAAATCGCTGCTGAAGCTGCTGCTCACCCGCCATTACGCCAGCCAGTATCCGGTCATCCGGCCGCTGTGCTGGGACCTGAAAGAACAGGTTCACAACGGCAATATTGAGCTGCAACCCAACGACGCCTATTTGCTGCTGCTGCGGCGCATTACCCAGCAGCTGGAACAGGAAGGCAATCCGGAACGGGTACAGCTGGCACGGCGGGCGTTATACTTTAAAGCCCAACTGCCCCTCAGCCAGCTTGGCCCCAGCCAGCGCAGCAGCTGGCGCACCGCCGTGCTGCAGGCACTTTGTCACGACTGGGGCTGGCAGGATGCGCAACTGGCCGAGCTGGATGCCCGCCCGCACTGGAGCCCGCAGCGCATCGCCAGTGAGCGCAACTCGCTAATCAGCGAAATGCTCAGCAGCTACCGGTTTTTGTCGGCCTTCAGTCAGAAATACGCACCGCGCCTGCACATCAGTAAACAGGATATGCAAAGCCTGGGTAATCAGCTGTACGCCGCGTTCGACAACCGGCCCGGCAAAATTGTAAACATTAACCCCGGCATCAGCCCGTCGCTGGCACAGGAAAAAATCACCCTCAACCTGCAGCAGGATATCTGGCAGCTGATTCCGGGGCTGGTCAATCCAGTCACCGACAGCCTGCGGCCGGACCATATCCTGAAACAGTCGCCCAGCCTCACCGAGTTACTGTGCTTTGCCCGCCTTAACGGCCTACTGCAGGATCACACCCGCATCGCCCTGTACCCGCAGCACAACCCGCTCAGTGCCTACGAACTGAAACAGATTTTGCAGGTGGTACAGGGTATTCAGCCGCCACAACCCGACCACGCCGACTTCCTGCAACCGGCGCAGCCGCTGCAATGGCACCTGCTGGTAAACGTCGGCGTTGACCCCCAGCATCATCTCAGCCGGCTGGGCATGCAGAAAATCAGCAACCGTGACGATGCTCTGGGCTTCAGCGCCGCGCGGGAAAATCTGGTGCTGACCATTGACCTGGTTACCCTGAACAACTGGGGGGAATGGCAGGTAGAACGCTTTAGCGGCGATGCCTGCCTGCTGCATTGTCTGCAACATCTGCTGCAGCATTTACCCAAAGTCGCCGAGCAGGGCTGGCCGCAGTGGCAGGTGCATTGCCATTGCGCCAGCCGCGCTGCGGCCATTCGCCACCGGGTCGAACAGGTGCTGCAGGATGTGCTCGGTCATTTTGTCGAACAGCCACGCTCGCCTTACCTGCTGGAAGTGGCAGAATGCTATTACCTGCTGGAAAACACCCGTCGCGGCGTCGAACTGCGCATCGCCGATACGCCAATGAAACTGCTGGCGTTGCTGCAGCGGCCGGCGCGCTCGTTTATTCAGTACACCCTCGACCGCTCAGCGCTGCAGAACAGCCCGCTGCAGCTGATTTTTTCCCACAGCAAAGCTGGTCTGTGGCAACTGTTTTACTGGCGCAAAGACGGCCGGCTGTATTTTTATTTTCTCGATGAAAAGGGCGTATTGCTGCACCAGCAATGGCCAGACACCAGCTCCGACCCGCACAGCCTGCCGTGGTTATTACCGCTGCTGCGCTTTCTGCGCCAGCTAGACCAGCGCTGGCAACGCCTGAACGGCCGCAGCCAGGAACGCAAAATAATGCTGTGGGAACTGCGCCGCAAAGCGCAGAGTTTTGACTTTGAAATTGCCCGCCGGCGCCTGCCCGAACTGGCCGCCCAGACCACCAGCATCGACCTGCGCGCCGTCCTCAACAGCCAGCAACAGGCCACGCTGTACTGCAACGGCCAGGAATTTAACAGCTGGGAATACGGCAGCGACCTCTACCCGGCCGTTATCCGTACCGTACAGGCGTTGCGCAGCAGCCATGGTAATTACCCACTGGCACTCAGTGATCTGGAACTGCCCGACAACCAGAACATCATCACCCACCTGCAAATCCGTCAGCGCTTGGAAAACCGGCTGGCGCAGGCCCAGCAAGACGCCGGATAGCAGGCTCGGCACGGCGGAGACAGCCCGCCCGAATCTCCGTATAATGCCGGCCAACTGCGGAGAACCAGACCATGCTGAAACAGCCTTTATTCCTGCTGCTATTGTCGCTGCCCCTGTTACTGGCCGGTTGTGGCCAGAAAGGGCCGTTGTATCTGCCGGAAAGCTCTGCCGCGCCCACCGAATCTATGGAAACCCCGTCCTGATATGTCGATTTTCAGTTACCAGAATGGCGTGTTACACGCCGAACAGGTGTCACTGGCCGCGCTGGCTGAACACTATGGCACGCCGCTGTATGTGTATTCCCGCGCCGCGCTGGAACAGCATTTCCGCGCCTATACCGACGCGCTGGGCGACTGGCCGCATCTGGTGTGTTACGCGGTAAAAGCCAACTCCAATATTGCCGTGCTGAACGTGCTGGCCCGTCAGGGCGCCGGCTTCGATATCGTCAGCCTGGGCGAACTGGAGCGGGTGCTGGCCGCCGGCGGCGAGCCGCACAAAATCGTCTTTTCCGGCGTTGGTAAGCAAGCCGCGGAAATGGCCCGCGCGCTGGACGTGGGCGTGTACTGCTTTAACGTCGAGTCCGAAGCCGAACTGGAACGCCTGAGCAGCGTTGCCGTACAGCTGGGCAAAACCGCGCACATTTCCCTGCGCGTTAACCCGGACGTGGACGCCCAGACTCACCCGTACATTTCCACCGGCCTGAAAGAAAACAAATTCGGCATCGATATTAACGATGCCCCGCGCGTGTACGCCAAAGCCGCCAGCCTGCCGGGGCTGGTGATTAAAGGCGTGGACTGCCACATCGGCAGCCAGCTGACCGAAATCCGCCCGTTCCTTGATGCGCTGGAGCGCGTGCTGGCACTGGTCGACAACCTGGCCGCACAGGGTATCAGCATTGAGCATCTGGATCTGGGCGGTGGCCTGGGCGTGCAATACCGTGATGAACAACCGGCCAGCGCCGGCGACTACATTGCCGCCGTGAAAGCCCGCGTGGGCGAACGCCGCTTCAAACTGATTTTTGAGCCGGGCCGCTCCATTGCCGCCAACGCCGGTGTGTTCCTCACCCGGGTGGAATACCTGAAGCTGAACGAGCACAAAAATTTCGCCATCATCGACGGCGCCATGAACGACCTGATCCGCCCGGCCCTGTACAGCGCCTGGCAGGATATCCGCCCGCTGCAACAGCACAGCGATGCCCCGCGCCGCAGCTATGACCTGGTCGGCCCGGTGTGCGAAACCGGCGACTTCCTCGGCAAAAACCGCGAGCTGGCACTGGCCGAAGGCGATGTACTGGCGGTGATGTCGGCCGGTGCTTACGGTTTTGTGATGGCCTCCAATTACAACACCCGCGGCCGTGCCGCCGAGGTGATGGTGGATGGCGCGCAGCATCATCTGGTGCGCGAGCGCGAAAGCATCGCCAGCCTGTTCGCCAACGAAACCCTTCTGCCCTCTGACTGAGCATCCTGCACATGTGGTTAAAGTTCAGCAAAATGCACGGCCTGGGTAACGACTTTATGGTGCTGGATCTGGTGACCCAGAGCGGCATCATCCGCCCCGAACGGGTGCGTGAACTGGCCGACCGCCATTTTGGTATCGGTTTCGATCAGCTGCTGATCGTCGAACAACCCAGCCGGCCGGACGTGGATTTCCGCTACCGTATTTTCAATGCTGATGGCAGCGAAGTGGAAAACTGCGGCAACGGCGCGCGCTGTTTCGCCCGCTTTGTGTACGATCAGCATTTAACCGGCAAGCGTGATATCCGTGTCGAAACCGCCGCCGGCATTATGGAATTGCACCTCACCGACGACCGTCAGGTGGTGGTGGATATGGGCCGGCCCATTCTGGAACCGGCACAGGTGCCGTTTCTGGCCGACCAATTCGCACCGGAATACCGCATTCAGGTCGACGGCGTCGGTGACGTAGCGCTGGGCGCGGTGTCCATGGGCAACCCGCACGCCGTGATCCGGGTCGATAATATCGATACCGCACCGGTTGAACTCTGGGGCCCGAAAATCGAACCGCACCGTCTGTTCCCGCGCAAGGTCAACGTCGGTTTTATGCAGGTGGTGGATGAACACCATATTCGTCTGCGCGTGTACGAACGCGGTGCCGGCGAAACCCTGGCTTGCGGTACCGGCGCCTGCGCGGCAGTGGTATCCGGTCAGCTGCGTGGCTGGCTGCAGCCCGGCGTTACCGTGTCACTGCCCGGCGGTGATTTGTTTATTGAATGGGATGGCCAATCAAACGTGCGCATGACCGGTCCGGCGGTCACGGTGTTTGAAGGCCGGATTAATCTGTAAGGAACCTTTATGAGCCAGCAACCGCGTTTAACCGATGCCGATGTCATGCAATACCTGCAGGACCACCCGGATTTCTTTATCGGCAAAGACGATTTGCTGGCCGAGCTGCGCATTCCGCACAACACCGGTGCTGCCGCCAGTCTGGTAGAACGTCAGCTGGCGGTGCACCGCCAGCGCAATGTCGAGTTGCGCCAGCGCCTGTCCGACTTGCTGGAAAACGCCCGCCGCAACGATCAGCTGTTCGGCAAAAGCCGCCGTCTGGTGCTGGCGTTAACCGAAGCGGAAAACTGGCTGGCCATTCAGGCCGCACTGGATGATTCGCTGCGCAAAGATTTTGGCGTCGATGCCTGGGCCCTGCTGCACTTTACCGAACGCCAGCTGGAGCAGCCGCTGGTGGTGATCCGCAGCGGTGAGATGCAGCGTACCCTGCACCGCTTATTCAAAGGCCACCGCGCCCTGTGCGGCCAGCTGGCCAAAGACGATATTGCCCGCCTGCTGGGTACCAGCAGCACCGAAGCCCGCTCGGTGGCGGCGGCGCAGATCCGTGGCCAGAGCAACAGCGGTATCCTCACCGTCGCCAGCAATGACCCCGGCTATTATCGCAGCTCCATGGATACCCTGTTCCTCGACTACATTGCCGACGTTTTGGCACTACGTCTGGCCCAGATTCCGGTGTCCTGAGTTATGCCCATCCGCCTGCTTACCCTCGACCTCGACAATACGCTGTGGGACACCGACCCGGCCATTGCGCGGGCCGAACAGATCACCCACGACTGGATCAGCAGCCACTGTCCGCAAGCGGCGTCCTTTTATACTCTCGATGCCATCCGTGAATACCGTCAGCAAATTGCCGAGTGCTATCCCGAGCTGGCCTTCCGGGTATCTAAATTGCGCGAAGAAGTGCTGCGCCGGGTGTTTCTGCAAAGCGGACTGGAGCGCGAACAGGCGGCCTTAATGGCCCGGCAGGCGTTTCAGGTTTACTACCGCGAACGCAGCAACGTCAGCCTGTTTGAGGGGGCCCGCGAAGCGCTGGAAACCCTGGCCAGCCGCTATCCGTTAATGGCGGTCAGTAACGGCAATGCCGATCTGGATATTATTGGCATCCGTCATTTGTTTGCCGGCCATTTCAACGCCGAGCAGGTGGGTGCGCCCAAACCACAACCGGAAATTTTTCTCACCGCGGTACGCGCCGCCGGCGTGAATGCCACCGAGTGCCTGCACATTGGCGACCATCAGCAACAGGATATTGCCGCCGCGCACCGGCTGGGGATGAAAACCATCTGGGTGAATCTGGGCGATGCGCCCTGGACTGAAGAAAGTTGCCGGCCGGACCAGGAAATTACTCACCTGGCCCAGTTACCGGCGGCGGTACAGGTGCTGGCAGACCGCAACACCTGAACCACCCGGGCCGCGCCTCAGATCGGGCGGCTGCCATAGCTGGAAGTCGGTTTACGCGGTGGGTCAGCCATCACATTATCGTCAATGGTCTGAATCTTTCCGCCGCGGGCCAGGAAGGCTTCAATTTCCGCCTGCATGGATTCGCGTACTTTGTTGCGTGCCGCCAGCGACGCGCTGGCCGCGGCCGCAACCAGATCTTCTACCGATTCGGTTTCGGCTTCCGCCTCACCATCACTGTCACCCGTTACGTCGCTGTCATCAGCGTCTTCCATCTCCTCGTCTTCTTCGAGGTTATCGTCCTGCATATCCAGTTCTTCGTCTGCCATGGTCATTCTCCTGCTAAGGCGTTTTCAGGCATAACATATAGCCAAGCTTTGCCGTTATGCCAGATCGGTTAAAAAAATTTTGTTACCGTCTGAAACGACGGCGAAAGCAGGGCCGGAGCCGGCCACCGCAGCACCCGGCATAAACGCCGGGCACAAAAAAAGCCGCACCCGGAGATGCGGCTCGGGTCCTGCAATCCGGGCTCAGCGTCCGGACATAAACTTAATCGCAGCCAGCAGCTCGTCGTCAGAGCAGTTCAGGCAGTTGCCTTTTGGCGGCATGGCATTAATACCTTTGATAGCGTTCTGCAGGGAAGCGTCCAGACCTTTGGCCAGCTTGTCATCCCAGGCAGCCTTGTCGCCTTTTTTCGGGGCATCCAGTACGCCCACGGCGTGGCAAGCCATACAGGCGGTGTTGTAAACCTGTTCACCGGAACGCGGTTCGGCGGCGGCGGTTACCGCAGCGCCACCACAGTCAGCACCCACACACACGGTGCCAACCGGCTTGATGCGATCACGGATTTTATCGGCCTGCGCATCATCGGCAGCCCAGGCTTGTGCGGCTACCAGTGTGGCAGCAGCCAGAATCAAAGCTTTCAGTTGTTTCACAGATGTGTCCTCTCTATAAGCGTTCACGGCAGGCCGTCTTTTAATCGGCGGCGATTATAGCGACATTTTGTGTGGGGTTAAATTAAAACTCCGGACTGCCGGGCAAAAGACACTGGCCCGGTCTGCAGGGCTGGGCTACCCTGCGCCTTTACAATCGTCACCGGATAAGGAATACCGCCCATGCTGAAACGCCGTCTGTTTTTGCAATTGACCGCCAGCCTGCCGGCGCTGCTGTTGTCTGCCGGCAGCCGGGCCGAAACCGAATTTGAACGTTATCAGCGCGAGCAACGCGCCGGCGTGCAGAATATTAAAAACGCCTGGCAGGATTACCGCAGCAATTATCTGGCCGCCTATCGTGATTACCGCCAGCAGCTGGAAAAGGTGTGGAGCAAGCCGGAACTGTCCGACAAAAAAGTCTGGGTCGAATACAGCGATAACCTGCGTACCCGCCGCACCGTCGATTTTGAGCGCAACGAAGTACGTCTGTCGTTCACTGGCGAAGAAGCGGCACGTCTGAGCGATGCCCGTATCCGCGCTGAATTTGAAAAAGTCATTAACGCCAGTCTGGAGCAGGCCTACAAAGCCGACCCGGTGCTGGCCCGTACCGGCGGCGCACAACCACCGGCCAGCCGCCAGCCAGTGGCCGGCATTAAACCGGAACAGATTACCGAACTGTTGCAGCAGGCGCGCCAGCAACAGCAGCGCACCGGCAAAGGCGAGGTGGTGACCATCACCATTCCGCTGAACCGCGATGCCGTACCGCAACGGGCGCAAAACTTCCTGCCCATTGTGAAACAACAGGCGCAAAAATGGCGGGTTGATCCGGCGCTGGTGATGGCCATTATTCAGAATGAATCGTCGTTTAACCCCATGGCCCGCAGCCATATTCCGGCCTTTGGTTTAATGCAGATTGTGCCGGCCAGTGCCGGCCGCGACGCCACCCGCAAAGCCTGGGGCAAAGAAAAACTCCTCACCGGCGCCGAGCTGTTCCGCCCGGAAACCAATATTGAGCTGGGCTGCGCCTATCTGAACATTCTCGATACCCAATACCTGGCTGCCGTAAAAGACCCGCAGAGCCGGCTGTACTGCGTGATTGCCGCCTACAACACCGGCGCTGGTAACGTAGCCCGCTCTTTCACCGGCAATACATCGGTGCGCGATGCCGCTCCGCGCATTAATGCGTTAAGCCCAACTCAGGTATACGCGCATCTGCGCCGCCGCCTGCCCTACGAAGAGACCCGCAACTATCTGGAAAAAGTGAATAAGTCGCTGACCACCTACAAAGCCTGACCCCACCCCGCCATGCTAAACTGAGCGCCATTCCTTTCTGTGCTGGCGCGGAGTTTTACCCCATGACCTTTGCTTCTCTGGGATTGCACGAGCCGTTGCTCGCCACCCTGCATGCGCTTAATTATCAGCAACCCACTGCCGTGCAACAGGCGGCGATTCCGGCCATTCTGGCCGGGCGGGATGTGCTGGCCGGCGCCCAGACCGGCACCGGAAAAACCGCCGCGTTTCTGCTGCCCAAGTTGCAGCAGTTGTTAAATCAGCCGGCAGCCTCTGCCGGACAGCCTTTATTACTGGTGGTCGCACCCACCCGGGAACTGGCCCAGCAGGTCGCCGACAGTGCGCAACGCTACGGCGCTGGCAGCCGATTACGCACCGGCGTGGCCTATGGCGGCGTCAGCCTGCGGCCGCAAATTCAGGCATTACAGGAAGGGCTGGAAATTCTGATCGCCACCCCCGGTCGCTTGCTCGACTTAATCAACCAGCAGGCGCTGACCCTCAGTGCTGTGCAAACCCTGGTACTGGACGAAGCCGACCGTATGCTCGACCTGGGTTTCAGCGATGAAATCCGCGCCCTGCTGAAATTGCTGCCGGCCCAGCGACAAACGCTGTTTTTTTCCGCCACCTTTCCCAAAGCGGTGAAAGACCTGGCCTACAGCCTGCTGCGTGACCCGCAACTGATTGAAGTAACACCGGAAAACAGCACCGTCGACAGCATTAAACAAACGCTGTATCAGCTGGATAAAAAGCGCAAAGCCGCCGCACTGGCCTATCTGATCGGCGCCGGCAACTGGCAGCAGGTGCTGGTGTTTGTGCGCACCAAGCAAGGCGCCGATGCGCTGGTAAAAGAGCTGGCGCTGGACGGCATTAAAGCCGATTCATTGCACGGCGATAAAAGCCAGGGCGCCCGCCAGCGCGCGCTGGACGATTTCAAAGCCGGTGCCATCCGCGCCCTGATCGCCACCGATGTCGCCGCCCGCGGTATCGACATTGTGTCGCTGCCCCATGTGGTGAACTATGAACTGCCATTCAATGCCGAAGACTACGTGCACCGCATTGGCCGCACCGGCCGCGCCGGTAACGATGGTCACGCCATCAGCCTGGTCAGCCGCGATGAAGAAAACTTACTGGCCGGTATCGAACAGCTGATTAAACGGCCGCTGCCGATGATCTGGCTGACCGGTTTTGAACCAGCCTTCGACGAAGACCTGAGCCGTAACGGCAACCCGCGTAAAGCGCGCGCCAAAGCCAAAGCGAAGGCCAAAGCGCAGGCGGTGTACGGTATCCGCAAAACGAAAAAACAATAGGCCAACTGGCATTGCAATCAGCCGCGCGCCGGTTAGAGTAGAACGCACATTACCGAAGGAACGCCCATCCATGCTCCGAACTCACTCCCTGCTGCTGGCCGCGCTGCTGCTGCCACTGAGCGCCTGCACCCTTAAGGTGGCGGCGCCGGAAAAACCCATCACCATCAACCTGAACGTGAAAATCGAACACGAAGTCCGGGTCAAAGTCGAAAAAGACCTGGAAAACCTGTTCGAAGAAGAAAGCGATCTGTTCTGAACCCACGCAAGGAAACTGCCATGCATAAGTTAACCGTATTGCTCGCCGCCCTGCTGGTATCCTTCAGCAGCTGGGCTCTGGAACTGGATGCCGCCAAACAAATGGGGCTGGTCGGTGAACAAACCAACGGCTATCTGGGCCTGATTGCCAGCAGCCATAACGAAGCGGCGGTGCTGGTCAGCGACATCAACCAGCAGCGCAAACAGCGTTATCAGGACATTGCCAACCGCCAGAACACGGCGCTGGCCACCATTGAAAAGCTGGCCGGCGATAAGCTGGTACAAAAAGCCGCGGCCGATGGCCATTACTACCAGACTGCCAGCGGCAGCTGGGCACGTTAAGGAGCGCCCTGAATGGAAACCTCAACCATTGTTTTACTGGTCGTTGTGGCGTTGTTGCTGGTCTACGGCATCAGCATCTACAACACATTGGTAACCCTGAAAAACCGCTACGAAAACGCCTTTGCCCAGATCGAAGTGCAGCTGAAACGCCGTTACGACCTGATCCCGAATCTGGTCGAAACCGCCAAAGCCTACCTGAAGCACGAGCGTGAAACCCTGGAGGCCGTTATCAGCGCGCGTAATCAGGCCATGGCCGGATTGCAGGCAGCCGCCGGTCAGCCGGGTGCGGCCGGAGCCATGAAACAACTGGCCGGCGCCGAAGGCGCACTGGCGGGTGCGCTGGGCCGTCTGAACGTGGTGATGGAAGCTTATCCGGACCTGAAAGCCAACCAGAACATGATGCAGGTGTCGGAAGAACTGACCAGCACTGAAAATAAAGTGGCCTTCGCCCGTCAGGGTTTCAACGATGCCGTAACCGCCTACAACACCTACCGGCAGTCGTTCCCTCCGGTACTGCTGGCCGCTAAATTCGGTCATCCGACCGATGCTACGCTGCTGGAATTTGCCGACAGCGCGCAGATTCAGAGCGCCCCGAAAGTCAGTTTCTGATCGGCCGCCGGGCCACTGCGCCCGGCCACTCCCACCTGCAGGTTGCAGCCTATGGATTTTTTTTCGCATCAGGATCAGGCGCGTAAACGCACCACCCAACTGGTATTGCTGTTCGTTGCCGCCGTAGCGTCGCTGATTGTGGCGCTGAATCTGCTGATTGCGGCGTTGTTTATGGGAGCCGAAGGCAACCCGGACGCCAGTCTCTTTGATTATGTAACGCTGGAACAATGGCTGTGGATCAGCGCCGGCGTGATTGCGGTCATCGGCGGTGCCAGTCTGGTGAAATGGCTGCTGCTGCGCGGCGGCGGCCGGGTGGTGGCCGAATCGCTGGGCGGGCGGTTATTACTGCCCAATACACAGGATTTTTACGAGCGCCGGCTGCTGAACATTGTCGAAGAAATGGCCCTGGCGGCCGGTATGCCGGTACCGCCGGTGTATGTTCTCAGTGATAGCAGCATCAATGCCTTTGCGGCCGGTTATCAGCCCTCTGATGCGGTGATTGGCGTCACCCAGGGTTGCATGGAGCAGCTCAGCCGCGACCAGCTGCAGGGCGTGGTGGCGCATGAATTCAGCCACATTCTGAACGGCGATATGCGCCTGAATATCCGCCTGATGGCGGTGCTGTTCGGATTGCTGTTTATTGCCCTGATCGGGCGCTTCATGCTGGAAGCCTCAGCCCGGGGTTCGCGCGTACGCACCAGTAATAAAAATAATGGCGCCGCGGTATTTATGCTGCTGGGGCTGGGGTTGCTGATTATCGGTTACGGCGGCGTGCTGTTCGGCAACCTGATCAAAGCGGCGGTGTCGCGCCAGCGCGAATTTCTGGCCGACGCTTCGGCCGTGCAGTTTACCCGCAACCCCGCCAGCATCAGCGGTGCGCTGAAAGTGATCGGTTATGGCAGTGGCAGCGAAATCAGCAGCCCCGAGCGGGAAGAAACCGCGCATCTGTTTTTTGGCCAGGCCATTCCCTTTCATATCCGCCTGTTTGCCACTCACCCACCACTGGAAGAACGTATCCGCCGCGTCGATCCACGCTGGGATGGCCGCTATCTGCCGCCGCAAACCCGGCAGGCCGCCGAACAGGAAACTCCGGCCGCCGTGCCCGCCGGCACAGCCCAAAGCGCCGGGCTCAGTGCGCTGGCGGCCACCGCCGCCATTGCCGATGCCATCGGCACTTCTCAGTCAGCAGATACCACGCCGTCCAGCGCTGACGCCTGGCCCATGCTGCTGGAGACGGCCCACGACAGTTATCAGGTACGCGCCTTAATCTGCACGCTGCTGCTGGCCGATCCCAGGCGGCCGGTGCACGAACAACAGCTGGAGCTGCTGCGGGTACAGCAGGGGCAGGATTTTTACCGGCAGGTATTACGCCTGCTGCCGCCTACGCAAACACTGCGGCCAGAGCAACGCCTGCCTTTGGTGGAACGCGCCATGCCGGCGCTGAAACAACTGTCGGCGCCGCAGTATCAGGATTTCCGCCAGACCTTAATGCAACTGGCCAAAGCCGATGGCGAAATTGATATTTTTGAATGGTGCCTGTACCGGCTGATTCTGCAGTATCTGAACCCGCACTTCGGAGAAGTACGGCCGTTAGCGGCACGCTACAGCGCAGTGAAGGATATCCGTGACGAAACGGCCACGGTGTTATCCGTTCTGGTGCACTTCGGTCACGACACCGGCGAAGCCGCCGCCCAGGCTTTCGATAAAGCCTGCACCGCCGCAGGCTTTACCGGCCTGCAGCTGCAACCCCGCAGCAACAGCCTGAAACCGCTGAATCTGGCGCTCAGCAAACTGAGTGAAGCCTACCCACACCTGAAAGGCCGCCTGATCAAAGCCATGCAGGCCGCCATTCACAGCGATGGCGAGCTGCGAGCGGTGGAGCTGGATCTGGTCCGCACCATCGCGGCCATTATGGAAGTGCCGGTGACGCTGGATTGATGCGGCTTCCGGGGACGACTTAGTTTCGGATTACAGCTCACAGACACGCCGTAAATACTTCCCTGTAGGCTCGAATGCCGCATCCATGCGGCATACGGTCTGATCACTGTATTCCAAAACATCGCTGCGGAAGCCGCACCAATAAAAACGGCCTGCAGTGCAGGCCGTTGTCGTCAGAACCAAAAGCCCACTCAGGCAGGCAATAACGCGCCACCCATAGCGTCTTTCAGCTTCTTCATGGCGTTCTTTTCCAGCTGGCGGATACGCTCAGCCGAAACGTTATAAATGGCTGCCAGATCGTGCAGTGTGGACTTTTCATCCGCCAGCCAGCGCTGTTGCAGAATGGCACGGCTGCGTTCGTCCAGCTGGGCCAATGCCACATGCAGACGGTCGCTGGCGTCCTGCTCGAAATTATCGCTTTCCACCTGCAGTGCCGGGTCGGCGCTGTGGTCTTCCAGATAATAGGCCGGGGCTTTGTAGGCGGTTTCGTCGTCGTCATCAACACCGGCATCAAAGGCGGCATCGTGCGCGTGTAAACGACCTTCCATTTCAAACACGGTGCGGGTTTCCACGCCCAGATCATCGGCAATGGATTGCGCCTCAGCCTGGCTCAGCCAGCCTAAACGCTTTTTCTGACTGCGCAGGTTAAAGAACAGTTTGCGCTGCGCCTTGGTGGTGGCCACTTTCACGATGCGCCAGTTGCGCAGAATAAACTCGTGAATTTCGGCTTTGATCCAGTGCACCGCAAAAGACACCAGACGCACGCCCACTTCCGGGTTAAAGCGTTTCACCGCTTTCATCAGGCCGACGTTACCTTCCTGAATCAGGTCTGCCTGATTCAGGCCATAACCTGAGTAGCTGCGGGCAATGTGCACCACAAAACGCAGGTGTGACATAACCAATAAGCGGGCGGCTTCCAGATCCTGATGATAATGCAGACGATCAGCGAGTTCGCGCTCCTGCTCCGGAGTGAGAACCGGAATGGCGCTGACAGTGCTGATGTAAGACTCCAGATTGGCGCCGGGAGTCAGAGCATTGACCGCTTGCAAAGCTTTATTCATAGGGCTCTCCTGTAGTTGTTTGCCGGGCCTGTCATAACCACCGGCAATCAATGTGGCGACTGAGTTTAGCACTGCGCATTCAGACCGCCAACGGCCTTAACAGTTCAATTATGGAACAATCAGGCTCAAAAATTATTGATCAGGGTTCAATCTGATCTAAATGCCGGCTCACTGACCACCAGGCACCCAGCCACCCCAGCAGCATGGCGCTCAGCAGCAACACCATGGCGGCACCGGCATCCAGCGGCTGCAGCACAAAGGCCGAACCATACAGCTGCGCCAGGTCCGCCACCGGTCCACGCAGCACCAGCCAGCAGATAATCAGCAGCAACCAGGCCAGTAAGCCGCCCACCATGCCGTACCAGAGGCCGGTGTATAAAAACGGCCGCCGCACCCAGGCGTTGGTACCGCCCACCAGTTTGACCACGCGGATTTCATCGACCCGGGCGGCGATGGCCAGACGGATGGTATTACCCACCACCAGCAGAATGGCCAGCGCCAGCAATAAGCCCAGCACGCCAATCAGACGCTCGGCCAGCGCCAGCATGGCCAGCAGCCGTTCGACCCAGGCCATGTCCACCTGCACGCTGTCGACCAGATGGTAAGACTTCAGCTGCTCCAGCAGCTCTAATAACTGCGCCTGCTGCAAACCGAGCGGTGGCTCGACCAGAATGACCGATGGCAGCGGGTTTTGCGGCAGAAAATCCAGTGCCGCTTCCAGACCGCTGTTGGTGCGGAATTCATCCAGCACGGTATCGGCATCAATAAATTCGGTGGACGCTACCGACTCCAGCCCGGCAAGACGGTCGCTTAACGCTTGTCCGTCTGTGGCCGGGGTTTGCGGGGTTAAATAAAGGGTGATGCGCCCGGATTCCTGAAAGCGGCCACTCAGCTGTTCCATATTATCCAGCGCCATCCACAACGCGCCGGGCAGGGTCAGGGAAATCGCAATCACCAGCCAGGTGAGCAGACTGCCGAGCGGATTGGCGAGCAATTTCAGCAGAGTTTCCACGGCCACCAGCTGATGATGGGCCAGCCAGGCACTGAGGCGTTTGCTGAGGCCAATTTCCTGCAACGATGCACCACTGGGCGGGGTTTTCTGGGTACGGTTATCCGACATGCCAGTCTCCTGCGCCGCCGGCTTCGTGCATCTGGCCGTGGTCGAGAATAATGCGCCGGCTGCCCATGCGTTCAACTAAGGCAATATCGTGGGTGGCGATCAGTACCGTTACGCCGACCTGCTGAAAGCGGGCAAACAAATTCATGATTTCAGCGGAAAGTTCCGGGTCAAGGTTACCGGTTGGTTCATCCGCCAGCAGCAGCGCCGGCTTGTTCACCACCGCCCGGGCGATGCCGACCCGTTGCTGTTCGCCGCCCGATAATTCAATGGGGTTGCGCTTTTCCATACCCAGCAGACCGACCGAATCGAGGGCGGCACGCACCCGCCGGCCCGCTTCCGCCGGGGTGTAACCGGCAATCTGCAGTGGCAGGGCGACGTTTTCATACACCGAGCGGTCAAACAGCAACTGGTGATTCTGGAACACCACGCCGACTTTGCGGCGGTGGTAAGGGATCTGCCCGGATGACATACGGCCGAGGTTCTGGCCATCCACGAACACCTGCCCGCGCGACGGCCGCTCCATCAGCATCATCAGTTTCAGCAGCGTACTTTTACCGGCCCCGCTGTGGCCGGTTAAAAAAGCAAACTCGCCGCGCTGCAGTTCAAAGCTGACGCCGGTCAGCGCTTCCTTGCCGCCGGGGTAGCGTTTGCTGACCCGGTCGAACCTTACCATGGGCATAGGCGTTCCCGTTTAGCCGGCCTGTTCCTGCTGGAACAGGGCTTTGGTGAATTCTTCAGCGTTGAACGGGCGCAGGTCATCAATGCCTTCGCCAACGCCGATGTAACGCACCGGCAGTTCAAACTGCTGCGCCAGTGCAAAGATGATCCCGCCTTTGGCGGTGCCATCGAGTTTGGTCAGGGTTAAGCCGGTGACCCCAACAGCGGCCTGGAATTGTTTGGCCTGATTAATGGCGTTCTGACCGGTACCGGCATCCAGTACCAGCATCACTTCATGCGGGGCGGTCGGGTCGAGTTTTTTCATCACCCGCACCACTTTTTCCAGCTCCTGCATCAGGTTGTCTTTGGTGTGCAGACGGCCGGCGGTGTCGGCAATCAGTATATCGACCTTACGCGCCTGCGCCGCCTGCAGCGCATCGAACAGCACCGAGGCGGAATCGGCACCGGTGTGCTGGGCAATCACCGGCACGTTGTTGCGCTCGCCCCACACCTGCAGCTGCTCAACCGCGGCGGCCCGGAAGGTATCGCCGGCAGCCAGCATCACGCTTTTACCGGCCTGCTGAAATTGCTTGGCCAGCTTGCCGATGGTGGTGGTTTTGCCCACGCCGTTAATGCCGACCATCAGAATCACATAGGGTTTGTGGCCGGCGTTAATGTCCAGCGGCGCCTGTACTTTTTCGAGCGTTTCCTGCAGCTCAGCAATTAAAGCGTTGTACAGCGCGCCGGAATCCTTCAGCTCTTTGCGGCCAACCCGGGCGGTTAAACGGGCCATGATGGCGCGGGTGGTTTCCACGCCAACGTCCGCCATGATCAACTGGGTTTCCAGCTCTTCCAGCAGATCGTCATCAATTTCTTTTTTGCCCAGCAGCAGATTGGCCAACCCATCGGTAAAGCCGTGGCGGGTTTTGCTTAACCCGGCGCGGATACGGCTGAAAAAACCAGGCTTTTTCTGGTTATCCAGCGGTTTATCCTGCGGTTGCTCGGTCGGCTGTGCCGGTGCGTCAACCGGTTCGGGACTGGCGGCAGGTTCGGGGGCGGCTACCGGGGTAACCTTATATTCGGCACGATCTTCGGTATTTACCTGATTAGCGACATCTGCCCCGGTGGTTTCTGCAGCCTCGGCGGTTACCGTACCGGTATCGGTAGCAGACTGGCCGGATTCCGTCTCTGCCGGCGCCGCTTCAGGTTGCTTAGGCTCTGCTTCTGCGGCGGCCGCTTTTTTGCGTTTAAAAAAATCAAACATGCTCAAATCCGTACTCTTTGCGCTACTCGGTGCAACCCCATCAGGGGCAGATTCCGGCCGGCGGTGTCAGCGGATCATTCCACACCGGGCGGGCGGCCGTTATCCTACCATCATTCCCCCGGAATCCTAACGGCAGCACCCCATGTTTCACGGACTCAGCCGCACCACTCTGAACATTATTGTTTTTCTCTGCCTGCTGCTGATCAGCTGGATTCATCTTGGTGGCCGTGATGCCGAAGAGCAGCCACTGGAGGCCTTGCACCTGCCAGAGCTGAGCGCCGCCGGTTGGTCTTTCTGGCCGAATACCGAACAGGTCAGTGTCTGGTTACGTGCCGGCGGCACCCTCAGCGGTGGCCGGCTGCAGTTACGCAGCCAGCACGGGGCGCAGACATTGACGCTGCCCACGCAGAACTGGCTGCCGGCATTGCAACAGGCGTTACCAACACTGGCGCAGAATGAACCAGCCGTGATTGTTATCAGCGGCCCCTGGCCGGCCAGTGAACAACAGTTAATAGCGGCCTTTTTAATCCGTGAGCAGCATTTGCAGCCTTTAACCCGGACCGTTAACGACTGGCCGGCCTGTCTGCGTGAACACCCCGCCGGCGCACTGTGGCTGGGCCAGCAATATGGCTTAGCGTGGACGGCGCTGGCCCAGCTGCCGGAAACACTGACGAACCAGCCGCTGCCCATTCTGCCGACCCGCGACCAATGGGCGCAGTGGCGACTGCAGCACAGCCGGCAGCTGCGCCAACAATGGCAGGATGAGCAAGGCCAGATCGACATTCAGGCCGCACTTGCCTACCATCGCCTCCCCGCGGATACCTACCAGCTGCTGTACAACGCGCTGAGTGACGCGCAGAAAACCGCGCCGGCCACGACCCTGAATTGTTTGGCATCCCGGCCCCTGAATTGAGAACTTTCGTATGAGCAAAATTCCGTCGCAGCAATTACGCATTATCGGTGGCCAGTGGCGTTCGCGCCGGCTGCGTTTTCCCGCCATCGACGGTCTGCGCCCCACCCTCGACCGTATCCGTGAAACCGTCTTTAACTGGCTGCAGTTTGATGTCGAAGGTGCGCGCGTGCTGGATGCCTTCGCCGGCAGTGGCGCGCTGGGGTTTGAGGCGCTGTCACGCGGCGCCAAAGAAGTGATTTTTCTGGAAAAGCATCCGGCCGCGGCGTTGCAGTTAAAAGACAATCTGCAGTTACTGGAGGCACGCAACGCGCAGGTGTGGGCCGGCGATGCGCTCCTGTGGCTGGAACAGAATCCGGAGCCGTTCGATCTGGTCTTTCTCGACCCGCCGTTCCATAAAAACCTGCTGCAACCGGCCATTGATGCGCTACGCCTGCTGCCCGGCGCGCTGATTTATGTGGAACACGAAGCCAGCCTGCAACCGCAGTGGCCGGCCAACTGGCAGGAGCGCAAAAGCAAAGCCACCAAAGAATTCTGCTTCCGGCTGTTTGAAGTCGTGGCGGCTTAAGGTTATTGCCCCGGCATCATCCCGCACTGCCGCAGCTGCGCCTGCCAGGCTTTCACGTGGCGCTGGTTGGCCTGCGCCAGTTCGTGGCGGAGGCGTTGTAATTCTGCCAGCCAGTCAGAAAATCCCGCTGGCGCTTCCGGCATAAGCAACGCCATCTGTTCCAGCCGCGGCAACAGCTCCCGCCCCACCCGATCGGTCACCGCCAGGTAGGGCTGCACCTCACCGGCGTAAAACTTCACAAATACGTTCTGCAGTATTTTGGCACTGGCCGTTGGCTTGCCAGCCGGGCATAAGCCACCGCGCTGCAGCCGCTGTTCCAGCACGGCCGCACTCTGGTGCAACGCCGGAATCAGCGCATAGGTACTGCTGAGCCAGCGCCCCAGCAGCTTGCCCTGCCCCAGTTGCTGCAGATGCGCTTCTGACATTGTGCTGCCCTGCAGTGCCGCGGCCAGCTCGTCACGCTGCAGCTGACCAGCCTGCGCCAGAGCAAAATCGAGCGCCAGCAAGGTGCTTTCCAGCGCCGCCGGCTCCTGTGCCATCCAGTCCAGCGGCGTGTGGCTGCCGCTGAATTGCTGCCATTCGTCACTGCCGGGCCAGGCGTTCCACCAGTAATGCAGCCGCGCGGCCTGTTTCTGCGCCAGGGCCGTTGCTAGTTTCGCCGCCAAACGCTCATCGCCATCCTGCTGTAAGGCGGCCACACAGGCCGGGCCGTGAGTCAGGAGTTCCAGTTCCATCAATAATTGCTGGCTGGGCAGCGCCACGCGCCCCAGGCTGCTGTTTTTCTGCGCCACCGTCAGACCAATACGGCACTGATCCAGCCGCAGCAATTCCAGCAGATTGATATCGGCCTGCGGCAGCGCTAAACGGTTGTGTTGCACCGGGCGGCGCGCCACCCGGGTAACGCTCTGCGCCGTCGTTTGTTCATCCAGCACCCGGTTCAGGCGGGCCTGATAATCGTCCAGCTGGTCATTAACGCTGGTGCAGCCGCTGCTGGCAGCCACCAGCAGCAACAGACCGGCCAGGGCGTAATAACTAGACCGCAGCCGCTTCATCCTCAGCTCCGGGAGTCAGAAAATCCGGCCGCGGCATAAAGGTCGCCTGCAGCTCATTCATCACCTCGCGGTACTGCTCGGTCAGATAGGGGCGCTCCAGGGTAAACACCTGATAAATACCGGCCTGCAGCTGCGCCGGGGAAATACTGTCGCTGTCGTGACGCAACAAATTGCAGCGTAAAAACGAAAACCAGGAGGTCACCACAATCCAGGTGTTCAGCGCCAGCGCCACCACATCCTCTTCGCTGACGCGGATAATGCCGGCTTCGCCCAGGCCACGGAAAATGGCTTGTACGCGCAGCTGGCAGGTACGGAAAAACTGCCGGTAACGGGCGTGCAGCTGCGGGTCTTCCAGCAACAGATGCTCCATATCGCGGTGCATAAAACGGTAATCCCACAGGCCCCGGAAAATGGCCTGCAGGTAGTTGAGCTTATCCATGGGTTGCAGGGTACGGTTGGCCGGTACCTGCAGAATCCCCAGCACCCGCGCTTCGTAGCGTTCAAACAGGGCAAAAATAATCGCCTGCTTATTTTTGAAGTGGTAGTACAGATTACCCGGTGAAATCTGCAGATGGGCGGCGATGTGATTGGTGGTGACTTTGCGCTCGCCCAGTTCGTTAAACAGCGCCAGCGCCGCGTCCAGAATGCGTTCTTTGGTACTCATCGGGGTTCCGTTTCAAGGCCTGTTACCCATCTGCCGACGGGTCGGTTTTTATCTGCCGCCAGCCTCACACAATCTGGCCGCAAATGCCACGCTGCCACACTTGATCTTTTAGAGCAATGGCTCTAATAATGCCGGAAACCATAATAATCATCTGCCCAACGCTCAGGAGCCCGCCATGGTTGCCACCGTTACGTCCTTGCAGACCCCGCAACAGGATCAGGAACTGCAACGTCTGCAGCATATTTTTGCCGAGCAACGCCAGGCGTTCCGCCAGCAACCGATGCCGGATGCCGCCAGCCGTATTGCCGACCTGCAACGTTTGAAGGCCGTGGTGCTGAAGTACCAGGACGAGCTGGCCAGCGCCGTGAATCAGGATTTCAGCTGCCGCTCCAAAGACGAAACCCTGATCGCCGAAATCATGACCAGCGTGCAGGGTATTAACTACGCCTGCCGCCGGCTGCGTGGCTGGATGAAACCCTCGAAGCGCCATGTGCACATGTTGTTTGCACCATCGCATAACCAGGTGGTGTACCAGCCACTGGGCGTGATCGGCATCATGGTGCCCTGGAACTACCCGGTGCAGCTGACCCTGCTGCCACTGATGACCGCGCTGGCGGCGGGCAACCGCGCCATGATCAAGCTGTCGGAATTCACCCCGGCCACCAATAAAGCCCTGAAAGCCATGCTGGCCGAAGTATTCAGCGAGCAGCAGGTCGCCGTTATTGAAGGCGAAGTGGACGTCTCTTCGGCCTTTGCCGAAACCCCCTGGGATCATCTGATATTTACCGGCTCCACCGCGGTGGGCAAAATTGTGATGAGCGCGGCGGCGAAAAACCTGACCCCGGTCACGCTGGAGCTGGGCGGCAAATCTCCTGCCATTATCGCCCCCGGCGCCAATATGAAAGATGCCGTCGAGCGCATCTGTTTCGGCAAATCCCTGAACGCCGGCCAGACCTGTATTGCCCCCGATTACGTCCTGCTGCCGGCCGGTCAGGAACAGGCTTTTATCGACACCTATCAGGCTACTTTTGCGCGCATGTACCCGACCCTGCGTGACAACAATGATTACACCGCCATCATCAACGAACGCCAGCAGCAGCGTCTGCAAGCCTGGGTAAAAGAGGCCGCCGACAAAGGCGCCAACATCACCGTAATAAACCCGGCCAACGAAGATTTCAGCGGTACGCGCAAAATGCCGCTGCACATTGTTCAGAACGGCACCGCCGACATGAAAGTGATGCAGGAAGAACTGTTCGGCCCGATCCTGCCCATCGTGCCGTACCGCTCGCTGGATGACGCCATCGGCTATGTCAACGACCGCGACCGGCCGCTGGCGCTGTATTTCTTCAGCTACAACAAAGCCGAGCAGCAGCAGATTCTGCAACGCACCCACGCCGGCGGTGTGACCATCAACGACACCTTAATGCACATCGCCCAGGACGATATGCCCTTTGGCGGCATCGGCCCTTCCGGCATGGGTCACTACCACGGTAAAGAAGGCTTTGTGGCGCTGTCGAAGGCCAAAGCGGTGCACCGCAAAGGCCGGTTTAACAGTGGCATGTTCATCTACCCGCCTTACGGCGGCGCGATTCAGGCCCTGATCCGTAAGCTCTTTATCCGCTGAGATTTTTGTATGCTGAAAACAATAACAACAACCCGGCGTGGTTTTATGCAGCTGAGCGCCAGCTCAGCAGCGGTTCTCACCCTCGGCGCCTCCATCGCCGGTCTGACCGGCTGCAGCAAAGCACCGGTGGCCAGCGGCTATAAGGTGTTGCGCCCGGGTGATATTGAGATTCTGCGCGCCCTGGCACCGGTGATTCTGGGCGGCAGCTACCCGGGCAGCCTGCAGGACAAAGCGCCGGACACCCTGCTGCATGCACTGGATTCACTGGTACTGACCCTGCAGGACTACGCCCGCAGCCAGCTGGTGATGCTGTTTGATGCCCTTCAGGTTGCACCGGTGCGTGCCCTGATGGGCGCGCCCTGGACAGGCTGGAACGAGATGCCGGCGGACGATATTGAAGCCTTCCTGCACAGCTGGAAAACCAGCCGCATTCAGCTGAAACGTATGGGTTATGGCTCATTGTGCAAACTGCTGACCATGTGCTGGTACAGCCAGCCGGCCACCTTTGCGCTGACCGGCTACCCCGGTATGCCGCAGAAAATTCCGGCCCACAGCTGATTCCGGCCCCCAGAATAATAAGAGAATCCGATATGCAGAATCACACCCCCCGCCAACCCCATATTCCCGTGGTGGCCGGCATTAAAGACCCGATCCGTGACGGCATCCGCAGCGGCTGGAACGTGCGCGCCTCCACCAGCATCGCCGATGGCACGGTGCTGGAAGCCGATGTCATTATTATTGGTACCGGTGCCGGTGGCGGCACCACGGCGGAAATTCTCGCCAACGCCGGCCTGAAGGTGCTGATGCTGGAAGAAGGCCCACTGAAAAGCAGCGACGACTTCCGCATGGACGAACGCGAAGCCTACCGCGATCTGTATCAGGAAAGCGCCGGGCGCATGAGCAAAGACGGCGCCATGTCGATCCTGCAGGGCCGCTGCGTGGGCGGCACCACAGTGATTAACTGGACCTCCAGCTTCCGCACCCCGGAGCCGACGCTGCAACACTGGGCCAGCGAGTTCGGCGTGCAGGGCATGAGCAGTGCGGAAATGGCGCCCTGGTTTGAAACCATGGAACAGCGCCTGAGTGTGGCCCCCTGGCAGATTCCGGCCAACCCCAATAACGCCGTCCTCAGTCGTGGTGCTACCTCACTGGGCATCGACTGGCAGACGATTCCGCGTAACGTCTCGGCCTGCTGGAACCTGGGTTACTGCGGTACCGGCTGCCCCACCAACGCCAAACAGTCCATGCTGGTCACCACCATTCCGGCGGCGCTGCAGCAGGGTTCTGAACTGGTGTACAGCGCCCGTGCCGAGCGCCTGATTATGGACGGCCGCAAAGTGCTGGGCGTGGACATCACCGCCCTGAACGACGACTACCAGCCCAGCGGCAGCCGTCTGGTGGCCAAAGCGCCGCACGTCATCATGGCCTGTGGCGCCATAAATGGCCCGGCACTGCTGCTGCGCTCAAAAGCCCCCGATCCGCACCAGCGCATCGGCAAGCGCACGTTCTTCCACCCCACCACCTTCTGCTTTGCCGAGTTCGATGAACTGATCGATCCGTACTACGGTGCGCCGCAGTCGATTTACTCCGATCATTTTCAGTGGCCGTCAGTTACCGGTCCGGTTGGTTACAAACTGGAAGTACCACCACTGCAGCCGGGCTTAACCTCGGTGTTGCTGCTGGGGCATGGGCATCAACATTTTTCGGATATTCAGAAACTGCCCAACCTGCACGCCATGATTGCCCTGCTGCGCGATGGCTTCCACCCGCACAGCGAAGGCGGCAGCATTGAACTGGCCGGCGATGGCACGCCGATTATCGACTACGTCATCAACGATTACCTGTGGGATGGCGTGCGCCGCTCCTGGCTGAGCATGGCGGAAATCCAGTTCGCCGCCGGTGCCAAATCGGTGCGGGTCTCGCACGTGGATTCGCCCTGGTTTACCAGCTGGGAAGAAGCCAAAGCCGGCATTAACGCGCTGGAATTCCGTTCCAATGCCTTTACCGCCGGCTCCGCTCACTGCATGGGCGGGCTGGCCATGGGCGAAGACACCACCCGCTGCGTGGTCGACAGCGATGGCAAATACCACCACCTCGACAACCTCTACGTATTCGACGGTTCGGTATTCCCCACCAGCATTGGTGCCAACCCGCAGCTGTCGATTTACGGCATGGCCTGCAAGCAGGCCAACAAGTTGCTGGAGAAATTGCAGCAAGGTTGAGGGTGGGTGTTGAGGGTTAGGCGTTCAGGGTTCAGCGAGCCCGGAGCCAAACACCCAGGCGCGCCTAACGCTGAACGCCCAACCTTGAACGATATAGCCTCTCGTCAACGCCCCGCATCTGGCGCTATCTGCGCCTTTTGTTTACTATGCGCCGCATTTACTGCCCCTAAAACAGGCTGCTCTGTTATGAATACTGTGGTTTACCCCGGCACTTTTGATCCGATTACCAATGGCCATACTGATCTGGTTGAACGCGCCGCGCGCCTGTTCGACCACATTATTATTGCCGTGGCCGATAACCCGAAAAAGCGTCCGCTGCTGGATCTGGAAACCCGGGTGGATCTGGCCAAAAGCGTGCTGGGCCATCTGGCCAATGTCGAAGTCGTCGGTTTTAACAACCTGTTGGCCGACTTCGTCAAAGAACGCAACGCCAAAGTGATTTTGCGCGGCCTGCGTGCGGTGTCGGATTTTGAGTACGAATTCCAGCTGGCCAATATGAACCGGGTACTGGCCCCCAATGTGGAAAGCCTGTTTCTGACCCCGTCCGAACAGTATTCCTATATTTCATCTACCATAGTGCGGGAAGTGTCTGCACTGGGCGGCGATGTCAGCAATTTTGTGCATCCGCTGGTAGCCAAAACCCTGAAAAAATACGCGACCCTCTAATAAACGCCCCTGACGGAGGTATGTCATGGCACTGATTATTACAGACGAATGCATCAACTGTGATGTGTGTGAACCGGAATGCCCGAACGAGGCCATTTCCGCCGGCGAAGAAATCTATGTGATTGATCCGTCCAAGTGCACCGAATGCGTTGGCCATTACGATGAACCGCAATGTCAGCTGGTGTGCCCGGTCGATTGCATTCCGCAAGACCCGGAGCGCATGGAAACCCAGGAAGAACTGGAAGCCAAATACGAAAAACTGACCGGCAAGAAAATCGCCTGATTTTCACCGTCCCGGCCCGGCAGGCTTGAACTGCACCGTTAACCTGCCCAGACTAAGGCCTCCCGAACCGGAGGCCTTTTTTATGCTTGCTTCTCTGCGCCGGCAGCGCGGCTTACTGCGTACTGCTGTGTCTTTTTTTCTGCTGCTGAGTCTCAGCAGCTGCACGCTGTTTGATCCATGGTTTTCCCCATCGACTGATACCAGCGCCCGCATTCCGGCCGCGGTGGCCAGTGCCCATCCGCTCGCCACTCAGGCTGGGCTGGATATTCTCGCTGCCGGTGGCAACGCCGTGGATGCCGCCATTGCGGTGGCCGCCAGTCTTGGGGTGGTAGAACCCTACAGCGCCGGCATCGGCGGCGGCGGTTTCTGGTTGCTGTATGACGCCGGCGAAGATCGCTACCGCTTTATCGATGCCCGGGAAACCGCACCGGCGGCCGCCCACCGTGATTACTATCTGGATGCCGATGGCCGCGTTAATCGTGATCGCGCCATCAACGGCCCCAGCGCCGCAGGTATTCCCGGCCAACCAGCCGCCTTTGCTCACCTGAGCGAACACTATGGCCAGCTGCCGCTGACCCAAACCCTGGCCGCCGCCATTCAGCAAGCCCGCGATGGCTTTGCCGTGGATGAAAAATACCGCAGCTGGCTGGGCTTCCGGCTGGAAACCCTGCGCCGCTATCCGGAGTCGGCCCGTATTTTTCTGCAACAAAATGAGATTCCCGCCGTTGGCCATATCATCCGCCAGCCGGATTTAGCCGACACACTGACCGCCCTGGCCCGTCAGGGCCATGCCGGCTTTTATCAGGGGCCGGTGGCCGAACGCCTGTTGACCGAGGTGCGCCGCCATGGCGGTGACTGGAGCGCCGCGGATCTGGCAGATTACCGTGTTATTGAACGCCAGCCGCTGCAAGTGCAGTACGGCGAGCTGAAGGTGATCAGTGCGCCACCGCCGTCGTCCGGGGGCATAGCCCTGATTCAGATGCTGAATATGCTTAACCATTACACCTGGCAACAACTGCCGGCAGTGCCACAGACCCACCTGCTCACCGAAGTGATGCGCCGCGCTTACCGCGACCGGGCGGAATTTCTGGGTGACCCCGACTTTACCAAGGTACCGGTGTCCATGCTGCTGGCCGAACAACGGGCTGCCGACTGGGTAAAAAGCATCAATATGGACAGCGCCACGCCAAGCCTGAGCCTGAGCGGCAGCAAAACCCACGATGGTGGCTTCCACACCACTCACCTGTCGGTCATCGACCACCAGGGCAATATGGTGTCGGCCACCCTCAGCATTAACCTGCCGTTCGGCTCGGCCTTTACTGCCGCCGGCACCGGCGTGCTGCTGAACAATGAAATGGATGATTTCTCTGCCAAGCCGGGCGAACCCAATGCCTATGGACTGGTCGGTAACGAAGCCAATGCCATTGCGCCGGGCAAACGGCCGTTATCCAGCATGACCCCGACCATCATCAACAGCCCGCAACAGGCCGCGATTCTGGGCACGCCCGGTGGCAGCCGCATTATCAGCATGGTGTTCCTCGGCGCCCTGGAGCACCTGCAGGGCAAACCGGTGGAAGATTGGGTCAGCCGGCCACGTTTCCATCACCAATACCTGCCCGACCGCATTGAGCACGAACCCGATACTTTCAGTGCCGATGAGCAGGAAGCCCTGCAGGCGCTGGGCCACCAATTGCATAATGTCGGTCGCGATTACGGCAATATGCAGGCGATTTTATGGAACAAAGCCACTAATAGGGTCAGCGCCGCCGCCGACCCGCGCGGCCTTGGCCATGCTGAAGTAAAACCCCTGCCATGATCGCGTTTTATCTGAAAAAAGTGCTGGGCATGCTGCTGATGCCCATTCCGCTGACGCTGATCCTGATGCTGGCCGGGCTGGCGTTACTGCGTCGCCGGCCACGGCTCGGTCGCGGGCTGATCGGTGGTGCAGCTCTGTGGCTGGCACTGACCAGCTGGCATCCGGTTGCCGACCGGCTGCTGGCGCCCTTCGAGGATAACTACCCGGTCTTTGATCTTAGCCAGCCGGTCGAGGTGGTGGTGGTACTGGGCGGTTGTCATGCCACCGACAACTCGGTGCCACCGGCAGGCCAGCTCTGTTCCAGCTCGCTGTTCCGCCTGACCGAAGGCTTACGCATTCTGGCCGCCAACCCGCAGGCGCTGCTGACGGTTTCGGGTTACGCCGGCCCGGATGCGCGCCCGCATGCTGAGGTGATGCAGGAGATTGCCATCAGCATGGGCGTTGCCGCCGGGCGTATCCACGCCTTCCCACAAGTACGGGATACCGCCGAAGAAGCCGCCTTACTGGCGCCGCTGCTGCAGGGCAAAGCCTTTGCGCTGGTCAGCGAAGCCTCGCACCTGCCCCGGGCGCTGCCGTTTTTTACCGCCCGGGGCTTAGCGCCGCTGCCGGCGCCGGCCATGAAGATGAGCAGCCCCGATTCTGACTGGCGACTGGAAGCCCGGGCGGCACTGAAAAGTGAGCGGGCATTTTACGAAGGGCTGGGGCGGCTGTGGCAATGGCTGCGGCACGGCTAAGTCTGATACAACCGGCATAAAAAAACGGCCGCGGGTAAAACCGGCGGCCGTTTTTTTTGCACAGTATCAGATCAGAACATAATGCTCAGATTCAGGTCAGCCGCATCAATAACGCTGTCGTAACCTTTATCGCTGTCCTGCATATCATAGCGGGTGTAATCCAGCCCCAGACGAACGGAATCCGTCAGCCAGGCATCCAGACCAACGCCATATAAGAAATCCAGACCGCTGGCTTCACCTTTGGCTGCACCCACCTCACGATCGGTGTTCCAGTAGTGACCACCCAGCTTGAACATCAGGTCGAAAGCACCCAGATCCCGACCGAAGCGGGTCACAATCTGATACGACAGGGTGGAATCATTAACCTTGGTGCCGCCAACGGTCAGATCAGCGTCACCCAACTGTTTGGCACCCAGCATCACATCAAACCGGCTCTTGTCGCTGAGCGCAAAATGCGTACCCAGATACAGACCATAAGACGGGCCAGATTCGCTCTCACCAAGTGTATCGACAAACCCCATACCGCCACTGAGGGTGACGAAATGCTGAATCCGCTTGCTGCCATCGCTGTCACTCAAACGACTGACCTGGTTATCCACCTGACGGCAGCCCAGACAGCGGATAAAACCCGCCTGCAGCGGTGTGACCACCAGCGTCTCAGCGGCCTGGTCGGCGTTACCGCCCAGCAGGGTAAACGGCAACGTGACGGCATAGACGGCGGCCCCTACCTGCGACAACAGGAAATACACCGGGCGCACCACCACGGCATCGGCAACCATGGCACCGGCACTGGGGGTTTCTTCAATCCGCTGGGCATTGGCCAGCGGGCTCAACGCCAGCAGTGCGCTGACCGTTGCAATGGATACTGTATTCCGTAAGGTCACCATCGGTTGCATTGTTATTCCTCTTCAGATGCAGGTGCTGATACAGGGCGACTATAACAGCCGCCGCTAACGCCGTCACGACTGACAAACAGGCGCCTCAGCGCTGACAGCGCGGGCAATAGACCGTGCTGCGCTGGCCCAGCCGTATTTCTTTCAGGGTTGTGGCGCAGTCCTTACAAGCCTCACCGCCACGCCCGTACACCAGCAACTGCTGGGCAAAGTAACCGGGCTTGCCATCGCCACCGACAAAGTCGCGCAAGGTCGTGCCGCCCTGGGTAATGGAGCGGTCCAGTACGGTTTTAATTTCCGTTACCAGCCGTTCATATCGGGCCAGGCTGATTTTACCGGCTGGGGTCTGAGGGCGGATACCGGCGCTGAACAGGCTTTCGTTGGCGTAGATATTCCCCACCCCCACCACCACACTGCCGTCCATCACAAAGGTTTTAACCGCCTGTTTTTTACCCCGTGACTGCTGGTACAGATACTCTGCTGTAAACGCTTCCGACAGTGGCTCCGGCCCCAGATGGGCCAGATGGCTGCTGAATTGGCCCGGCGGCACATACAGCAACGCACCAAACCGGCGCGGGTCGTGGTAACGCAGCACCTTGCCGTTCGCCATTACCCAATCAATATGGTCATGCTTACCCGGCTCGCTGCCCGGTTCCACCAGCCGCAACGAACCCGACATGCCCAGATGCCAGATGGCCGTGCCGGCGGCGGTTTCCACCAGAATATACTTAGCGCGGCGGGTAACCGCTTTAATGGTCTGGCCAGTTAAGGTCTGAATGGCATCCTCCACCGGCCAGCGTAAGTGTGGCTGGCGGATAACAATCTGCTCAATACGTTGCTGCTGCAGCCAGGGTTCTATACCACGACGGGTGGTTTCGACTTCGGGGAGTTCGGGCATGGCGGATGATGTCGTTTGAAGATGAAAGACTCAGCGGCTTTTGTCGTTCAGCGTTGGGCGTTGGGCGTTGGGATTTTCTGCTGAGCACGCCGAACCCTTAACCCTGAACGCTCAACATTGTTGCAAGCTGAACCCTCAACCTTGAACAAAGCCTATAAAAAAACCCGGCCGAAGCCGGGTTTTTTCAGAGCCAGTATCAATTACTTGATCTTGGCTTCTTTGTACATAACGTGCTGACGGATCACGGGATCAAATTTTTTGATCTCCATTTTTTCCGGCATAGTACGCTTGTTTTTGTCAGTAGTGTAGAAGTGGCCGGTACCGGCACTGGACACCAGACGGATTTTATCGCGTGGCATAGCAGGTCTCCTTAGACTTTTTCGCCGCGGGCGCGCAGTTCAGCCAGGACAACATCGATACCTTTCTTATCGATGATGCGCATACCCTTGGTTGAAATACGCAGACGCACAAAACGGTTTTCACTCTCTACCCAGAAACGGTGATGTTGCAGGTTAGGCAGAAAACGGCGCTTGGTTTTAATTTGGGAGTGGGAAACTTTGTTTCCGACTGCAGGACCCTTTCCTGTTACTTGGCAAACCTTAGACATTGATCTTAGCCCCGATTTTAACTGTATCGAACAAACTCAAATTCGTTACCAACCGTGGGCATTCGCCATCCTGTGGATGACAATTTACGGCCCTGGCTGAAATGAGCTGCGCTTTATACCAAAACGACCAGAGGGTAGCAAGCGAAAGCTTATTTTTTCGCCAACGTCGCCAACAACTGAATCCGGCATCCCCGTCTCCCGCCCGGCGTTCAGCGCGGCTACATCCAGCCGCGCTCAGCAAACGACTCACAGTACCCGTCACCAACAATCAGATGATCCAGCACCCGCACATCCACCAGCGCCAGCGCCTGCTGCAACCGTTCGGTAATGGCGCGGTCGGCCTGGCTGGGTTCGGCAATGCCGGACGGGTGGTTATGCACCAGAATCACGGCGGCGGCGCTGTGCGCCAGCACCAGCTTCACCACTTCGCGTGGGTATACGGCGGCGCCGTCGATGGTGCCGCGGAACAGTTCGCTGTATTTCAGCACCCGGTGCTGGTTATCCAGCATTAATAGGGCAAAGACTTCGTAGTCACGGTCACGCAGCTGTGCCTGCAGATAACGGCGGGTCAGTTCCGGGCTGGTCAGCGCTTCGCTGCGGTTCAGTTGTTCCGCCAGATGACGACGGGCCATTTCCAGCACCGCCTGCAACTGGGCAAACTTGGCGGCCCCCAGTCCCAATGGCTGACAGAACGCTTGTTGATCAGCGGTTAACAGACTGCGTAAGCCACCGAACTCCTGCAGCAGCTCGCGGGCCAGGTCAACAGCGCTTTTTCCTTTCACGCCGGTGCGCAGAAAAATCGCCAGCAATTCGGCATCCGACAGGCTGCCGGCACCCTGTAATAACAGCTTTTCCCGTGGTCGTTCCTGTTCCGGCCAGTCACTGATTGCCATGCCTACCTCCCTGCAGGTCTGTGTTATATACTTGCCGGCCATTCTAGGCAGCCCGGATCCGACCATGCAACAACTCTGCAACAAGCGCATTCTGCTTGGCGTAACGGGTGGTATTGCCGCCTATAAATCAGCCGAACTGATCCGTTTGCTGAAGAAAGCCGGAGCGGATGTGCAGGTGGTGATGACCGCTGGCGCCATGGAGTTTATAACCCCTCTTACCCTGCAGGCGCTGTCCGGCAATCCGGTGCACCACGCCCTGCTCGACCCGGAAGCCGAAGCCGGCATGGGCCATATTGAGCTGGCGCGCTGGGCCGATCTGGTACTGGTGGCACCGGCGACCGCCAATTTTATTGCCCGTCTGACCCAGGGTCTGGGCAACGACCTGCTCACGACCCTGTGCCTGGCGACCGAAGCCCCGCTGGTATTGGCACCGGCGATGAATCAGGCCATGTGGCGTGATCCGATGACGCAGGCCAATCTCGAACGTCTGCAGGATCTGAAAGGCCCGCAAGTGTCACTGCTCGGCCCGGCCGATGGCGTACAGGCCTGTGGCGATACCGGCCCCGGCCGCATGCTGGAGCCGGAGCTGATTGCCGAAGGGATCGCCGGCCTGTTCCAGAGCGATATTCTCAGTGGCGTGCGGGTGGTGATTACCGCCGGCCCGACCCGCGAAGCCATCGACCCGGTGCGTTATATCTCCAATCACAGCTCCGGCAAAATGGGCTTTGCGCTGGCCACCGCCGCCATGGAAGCCGGCGCCCGCGTCACCCTGATCCGGGGCCCGGTTAACCTGCCCGACCCGGATCGTATTCAATGCCTGCGGGTCGAGTCGGCCCGCGATATGCTCGAAGCCTCGCTGCAGCAGCTGGGCGAGTGCGATATTTTTATCGCCGCCGCCGCCGTCGCCGATTACCGCCCGCTGCAAACCGCCGACCAGAAAATTAAAAAGTCCGCCGCCTCCGACACCCTGGAGCTGACGCTGGTGAAAAACCCCGACATTGTGGCCACCGTCGCCGGTCACGAACAGCGTCCTTTTACCGTTGGTTTTGCCGCTGAAACTCAGGATGTGGAAAACTACGCCCGCCACAAACTGCAGCAGAAAAATCTGGATATAATCGTCGCCAACGACGTCTCGCGCAGCGATATCGGCTTTAACAGTGATGAAAACGCCGTTACCGTATTCTGGCAGCAAAGCCAGCAGGCGTTTGGCCAAATGAGCAAAACCACGCTGGCGCGCGAGCTGGTGCGGCTGATTGCTCAACGCTACCGGGCGGCTACCGAATAATACCTACCATTACGACACAGGGATTTTCCATGCATAAGTTACAGGTCAAACTGCTCGATCCACGGCTGGGCAACAGCATCCCGCTGCCGCAGTACGCCACCGCCGGTTCGGCCGGGCTGGATCTGCGCGCCTGCCTGGACGCACCCATGACATTGCACCCGGGTGATACCCAGCTGATCCGCACCGGCATGGCCATTTATATTGAAGACCCGTCGCTGGCCGCGGTTATTCTGCCGCGCTCCGGCTTAGGGCATAAACACGGTATTGTGCTGGGCAATCTGGTTGGCCTGATTGACTCTGATTATCAGGGTGAGCTGATGGTCAGCTGCTGGAACCGTGGCCAGCAAAGCTTCACCATTGATGTGGGCGAACGTCTGGCCCAGCTGGTGCTGGTACCGGTGGTGCAGGCCGCCTTTGAAGTGGTGGATGAATTTGTCGCTACCGAACGCGGCACCGGCGGCTTTGGCCATTCCGGCCGCGGCTGAAAGGCCAGATCACCACGATGAATAATAAGGCTCCGCACACTGACGGAGCCATGTGCAGGAAGGGATATCTATGAGCAAAGCCGCATCCGGGCCACAGCGCACCATTATTTTTTACAGCCGCATCACCATCTGGCTGGCCTTGTTATTCATTGCCGGCGGCATGGCCGTGCAAAGCCTGCAGGTGAACCTGTTTACCCAATCCGACGTTGACCGCGCGTTTGCCAACGCCATGGCCGAGCAGATGTCGCACGCGCTCAGTATCCGTCTGCAGGACACCCGCCGCCTGCAGCAGGCCGCCAGCAATCACCCACAAACCCTGCAGGCGCTGCGCGAAGACAACCCGGCCTGGCGCGCTACCCTGCGTCAGTTTCTGGCCGGTGCCAGCCAGCTGCGTCTGATCCGCCGCGACGATGCCATGGGCCTGCACACCACCCTCGGTTATGCGGTACAGGATCTGGTCAGCCGTACTCTGAACGGCGCCGATATGCGGCTGGAAGCGGTACAGCGTAATGGTGATCTGCACTTCTACTGGGCCTCGCCGGTGCGCGACGAACAACAGCGCATCGCCGGTGTGCTGCTGGCCGAATACGGCCCGGCCTGGCTCAGCCAGTTTCAGTCCGGCGCCAGCCAGACCCTCGGCCAGGTGGTGGTAACCCAGTACGTCGATAACGACCGCTCGCGCGGGCTGGAAATTTTCCGCACCGGTAAAGATGCTCCGCGCACCGGTACGCTGGTGACCTTGCCGATCAATGACTTCTGGTACCTTACCTACATTCCGGCCGAAGAGCGGCCGCAGCTCAGTCTGATGCCGATGGTCACGCCCTGGGTGGTGGTATTGCTGGCAACCCTGGTTGGTCTGTTTATTCTGGTGGGCCTGCAGAAACGTGAAATTCTGCGTAATCAATTGCAACTGCTGACCTATGTGCGCGGGTTAAGCCGCCGCGGCGTGGACGAACAACCCACCTTTACCCTGCGCCTGTTTCATGAACTGGCCGGCAGCATGCAGCACCTGATTCACACCCTGCGCCCCTCAGTCAGCACCAGCGTCACCAGCAGTCGCGACAACAGCCGCAACAAGCCGGATATTGTCTTTGAACCGGTACGAAAAACCCCGGTCAGCGCCCGCTTGGCGGCCACAGATAAAGGCTTGCCGGAACTGATGGTGGAAGAAATGGAGCATGAAGAACCGGCGTCGGTCAGCCAGAGCATCTTCCGTGCTTATGACATCCGCGGCATTGTCGGCCAGGATTTAACCCCGGAAATCACCTATTGGATTGGCCGGGCACTGGGGGCGGAAGTGCGCGAACGCGGTTTCAGCAAACTGGCGCTGGCCTGGGATGGCCGCCTGTCCAGCCCGTCACTCAGCAGTGAGCTGCAGCGCGGTGTGCTGGAAGCCGGCTGTCATGTCATCAGCCTCGGCGCCCAGCCCACCGGCCTGCTGTATTTTGCCACCCACGAACTCGATACCCCTTGCGGTGCCATGATTACCGGCAGCCATAATCCGGCCGAGTTTAACGGTATTAAAATCGTTATCGACCGCCATACGCTGGCGCAGGAAGAACTGATGGGGCTGTATCACCGCATCAAACGTGGAGACCTGCCGCGGGGTGAAGGCCAGCTGGAACAGCGGGATTTAAGCCCCGCTTACCTGCAGCGTATTGATGACGACATTCAGCTGGCCCGGCCGCTGAACATTGTGGTGGATGCCGGTAACGGTATCGCCGGCCCGCTGGCCGAACAATTACTGCAGCGACTGGGGGTTAACGCCACCTGCCTGTTCTGCGATGTCGATGGCAGCTTCCCCAACCATCACCCTGACCCGGGCGTACCGCACAATCTGCAAAGCCTGCAGCAAACCGTACTGGCCAACAAAGCCGATCTGGGCCTGGCCTTTGACGGTGACGGTGATCGGGTCGCGCTGGTCGACAACCATGGCAAAATCATCTGGCCAGACCGCCTGCTGATGCTGCTGGTGGAAGATATTCTGCCGCGCCATCCGGGCCGGGATGTGATTTACGACATAAAATCTTCGCGCCATCTGGCCACCTTAATCAGCCGTCACGGCGGCCGCCCGGCGATGTGGAAAACCGGCCATTCGCTGATGAAGCGCAAGATGCAGGAAACCCAGGCGGTAGTGGGTGGTGAATTCAGCGGCCACCTGTATATTCAGGATCGCTGGTACGGCTTCGACGACGGTCTGTACGCCGCCGCCCGCCTGCTGGAAATTCTCAGTCAGCGCAGCCAGAGCTGTGCCGAAGTGTTTGCTGCTCTGCCGGAAGATGTCAGCACCCCGGAAATCACCATCAACACCGATGATGTGCGCAAATTCAGCATTCTGAAAACACTGTCGGAAGATGCCCAGCTGACCGATGGCGCCCGGGTGTTCACCATGGACGGCCTGCGTATCGAATTCCCCGATGGCTGGGGTCTGGTGCGGCCGTCCAACACCACACCCAAACTGACGCTGCGCTTTGCCGGTAATAACGAAGCGGCGGTGGCGCGCCTGCAACAGCGGATGAAAGAAGCCCTGCAGCGCCACGCGCCGGAACTGCAGATTCCGTTCTGACCCGGGGCAACGCCGGCCGATTTCCGGTTGGCGGGCACAGCCCGGCTGACGCTATAATGCCGGGCCGGCACTCTCTGCCGGTCTGTTGTTTTTTTCTGCTCATCAAGGAGCCTGCCCATGCCGCTGTCGCGTGAAAACGCCGTTAATGCTTCCAAAGTTCTGAGCGAAGCCCTGCCCTATCTGCAGCGCTTTGTCGGCAAAACCATCGTCGTCAAATACGGCGGCAACGCCATGATCGACAACGATCTGGAGCGCAGCTTCGCCCGCGACATGGTGATGCTGAAACTGGTTGGCATTAACCCCATCGTGGTGCATGGCGGCGGCCCGCAAATCGGTGAGCTGCTGGAAAAACTGAATATTGAAAGCCGCTTCGTTAACGGTATGCGCGTCACCACCAGCGAAACCATGGACGTGGTGGAAATGGTCCTGGGCGGCCAGGTGAACAAGCAGATTGTGAACCTGATTAACCAGAACGGTGGCAAAGCCATCGGTTTAACCGGTACCGATGGCCAGCTGCTGAAAGCGCGCAAGCTGCACGTTACCCGTATGTCGCCTGAGCTGCAGAAGCCGGAAATCATCGACATCGGCCACGTCGGTGAAGTGGAATCGGTGAATACCGAAGTGCTGGATATGCTCACCAAGAGCAACTTTATTCCGGTGATTGCGCCCATTGGCGTGGGTGAAGACGGCACTTCCTACAACATCAACGCTGACCTGGTGGCGGGCAAAGTGGCCGAATTCCTGAAAGCGGAAAAACTGCTGCTGCTGACCAACATTGCCGGCCTGATGGATAAAGAAGGCAAGGTATTAACCGGCCTGACCACCCAGCAGGTGAATGACCTGATTGCCGACGGCACCATTTACGGCGGTATGCTGCCGAAAATTCAGTGTGCCCTGGATGCCGTACACGCCGGCGTTACCAGTGCCCATATTATCGACGGCCGTGTGGCCCACGCCACGCTGCTCGAGCTGTTCACCGATGAGGGTGTGGGTACCCTGATCACCAACAGCCGTCGCTGAGAGGCTTTTCATGACCGAAACAGGCGACAAACTGTCCCGCCGCGATCAGATTCTGCAGGCGCTGGTCACCATGCTGGAAAACAACCCCGGTGCGCGCATTACCACCGCCAACCTGGCGAAAGAAGTGGGCGTATCGGAAGCCGCGTTGTACCGGCATTTTCCCAGCAAAGCCAAGATGTTTGAGGGGCTGATCGCTTTTATTGAAGAGACGGTATTCTCGCGCATTACCCGCATCATGCAGGATTTCGAGCGTGCCGATGATCGCTGCGAAAAAACCTTAACACTGGTGCTGACCTTTGCGGAAAAAAATCCGGGCCTGTGCCGGCTGTTATCCGGTGATGCACTGGCCGGTGAGACCGAACGCCTGCGCGATCGCATGCAGCAGTTCTTCGACCGCATTGAAGCTCAGCTGAAACAGATTTTGCGTGAAGCCGAAATGCGCGAAGGAAAAGTACCGGTACAAACCGCCAGTGCCGCCGCCAACCTGCTGACGGCGCTGCTGGAAGGCCGTATCCGCCAGTATGTGCGCAGTGAATTCAAAGCACTGCCGACGACCTACTGGGACGAACAATGGCCAATGCTGCGCGTCTCTCTGCTGCGCGATAAAGACCTGAGCCGGATGCCGGTTTAACCCCATAAAAAACGGCGCCACGGCGCCGTTTTTTATGTCTGTTGTCTGCCGGTTCAGGGATTTTCCCGACCCGCTAACGTGCGGTCGACATGGTCCAGATCAACATCTTCGTCCAGCGTACCCGGTGCATACACCCGCAGAATCCGCACCCGTTCGTACTGATCGGCCATATCACGCGTCATTGCCTGCATCTCTTGCTGGCGCTGGCGAATATTGTTTTCACTGTCGCGGATACCATTCTGTAACTGCACCACTTCCAGGCGCAGGTCTGCCGGTACTTCCTGACCACGACGCTCGAAATTAGCGGCCGCATTCTGTGCCTGCCCGAGCTTCTGCTCCAGGTCGACAATACGCCGGCGCTGCAGCTGAATATAAGAGTCAATTTCATCCGCCTTGCGCTGCCGCGCGCGCTCCACATCGGCCGGACTGGCGTACAACCTTAATAAATCCAGGTCCTGCCGGCGCTGTTCGGCAATGGCTTCTTTGCGTGCTTTGGCAGCTGCTTCTGCGGCACGACGCTGCTCCAGTTCTTCTTTGGTAGGCGCTGGTTCCACCGTGCGCACCACCATGCCCTGACTGTTCAGTACCTGATACCCCAGATGGCTGTATTCAGCCGGAACGTGATCTTTCAGAACCACAGCACCATCGACGGTAAAACGATACAACTGGCGGGCCTGAGCGTGACTGGCCAGCAGTACACCCGACAACAGCACCGTTAACAGCAGGCTTGCTTTCATACTTATGAAACCCCGTATTGATCCCGGTAGGCGCGAATAGCAGCCGCATATTGCTGCAGCTCCGGCTGTTCCGATACATAATCCAGCACCTGATTCAGGCCCACGATACTGATGACTTTCATACCGAAGTCGCGTTCGACTTCCTGAATGGCCGACAGTTCACCCTGGCCTTTTTCCTGCCGGTCCAGCGCAATCAGCGCCGCCGCTGGCACCGCACCGTCGGCGCCCTGAATAATGGCCATGACTTCACGAATGGCGGTGCCGGCGGTAATGACATCATCGACAATCAGCACCCGACCCTGCAGCGGTGCCCCCACCAGCGAACCACCTTCGCCATGGGTTTTGGCTTCTTTGCGGTTAAACACATAGGGCACATCTTTGTGGTACTGATCAGCCAGCGCCACGGTTAATACCGCCGCCAGCGGAATACCTTTATAAGCCGGGCCAAACACCACATCGTAAGCCACGCCGGAATCTTCCAGAGCCGCAGCATAGAAGCGGCCTAACTGTGCCAGCGCTTTACCGCTGTTAAATAACCCGGCATTAAAAAAATAAGGACTGACACGACCGGATTTAAGGGTAAATTCACCGAATTTCAGCACGCCCTGAGCAATGGCAAATTCAATAAAGTCTTTCTGATAACTCTGCATAACAGATCCGCAACCGATGGCCGCAACCGGCCGGATTAAGGGGATAACGGCGCATCGCCTGACGCACAAAAACACAACATTCAGTGCCAATGTTAGCGACCCGCTCAAGATGGGTTATCATACACACAACGCCTGTCTGGAACCATGTATGAGGATTATCAGTTTACACGTCAACGGCCTGCAGCAAGCGGTCGAAAAAGGGTTGTATGCCTGGCTGAAAACCGCCGATGCGGATGTGGTTGCTATTCAGAACCTGAAAGCCAAAGAGTACCAGCTGCCCGATGCCGTGCTGTACCCGGAAGGCTTCAACGCCTACTTCTTTGATGCCGAAGCCGAAGGTTATTCCGGTGTGGCGATTCTGACCAAAGAAGTACCCAAGGCCATTATGACCGGCCTGGCCTTCCCGCAGTGCGATATGCAGGGCCGCTTTATTCAGGCCGATTTTCCGCACGTCAGTGTCGGCTCCGTGCTGTTTCCGGCGGTGGATGAATACAACAGCCTGGAAGACAAACTGGCCTTCCAGAAAGCCTTCCTTGACCATCTGAATAAAACCCGGCGTAAGCGCCGCGAGTTTATTTTCTGCGGTAACTTTGAAGCGGCGCATAAAACCGTGGATCTGGATAACTGGCAGGAACAACAGAGTACGCCCGGTTTTTTACCGGAAGAGCGCGCTTTCTTTGATCAGATGTTTGGCCCGGTCGGTTATGTCGATGCCTTCCGCGAAGCCAACTTCGGCGAAAACCAGTACACCTGGTGGCCGGACGCCGACAGCGCCCGGCGCAACCAGAATGGCTGGCGTAAGGATTATCAGATCTGCACGCCGTCCATTCGCCAGTTTGTGGTGGATGCCAAACTCGACACCAGCCTGCGCTTCGGCGATCACGCCGCGGTGATGGTGGAGTACGAGTTTGATGAGGACTGAGGCTCGCTGAGCGAGCCTTATCGTTCAAGGTTGAGGGTTAAGCGTTGAGCGAGCTTTTGTATCGAATACCGAGCCCGCAGAACCCTTAACCCTGAACGCTCACCCCAGAAACTAACCCGCCAACGCCGCCTTCTGCGCCGCACTCAGTTCCACAATGGCCTTCTGGGCCAGCGCCAGCATGGCGTTCAGTTCGTCCGGTGTGAAGGCTTCGCCTTCCGCCGTGCCCTGAATTTCCACAAAACCGCCGGTCTCGGTCATGATCACGTTCAGGTCGGTTTCGGCACTGGAATCTTCGGCGTAATCCAGATCCAGCACGGCTTCGCCCTTATAGATACCCACGGATACCGCCGCGATCATCTGCTTCAGCGGCTCGCCTTTGACTTTACCATTGGCTTTCAGCCAGTTAATGGCATCGGCCAGCGCCACACAAGCACCGGTAATAGATGCGGTGCGGGTGCCGCCGTCAGCCTGAATCACATCGCAGTCGATGGCGATGGTGTTTTCACCCAGTGCCGTCAGGTCAATGGCGGCGCGCAGGCTGCGGCCGATCAGGCGGGAAATTTCCACCGTACGGCCCTGCTGTTTGCCTTTGGCCGCTTCACGCTGCATGCGGGAACCGGTGGAGCGCGGCAGCATGCCGTACTCTGCAGTTACCCAGCCCTGGCCCTTGCCGCGCAGGAATGGCGGTACACTGGTTTCCACCGAGGCGGTACAGATCACTTTGGTATCACCGAATTCCACCAGCACGGAGCCTTCCGCGTGTTTGGTGTAGTTGCGGGTAATGCGGACGTCGCGCAACTGATCGGGGGTGCGACCACTGGGTCTCATACGGGAATCCTCTGGTTAACAATCGTATCGGGCCGGCATTATAGCGGCAAAAGCCCCCAGCCCTTACAATGAGCGGCAGTTTTTACGGAGTTCAGTGCATGGTATTCAGCATGACCGCCTTTGCCCGGGCCAGCAGCGAATGTCCGCAAGGGCGTTTCACCTGGGAAATCCGCTCGGTCAACAGCCGCTATCTGGAGCTGCATTTCCGCCTGCCGGATGCCTTCCGCGATCTGGAGCCGGCCCTGCGCGAACGGCTGCGCCAGCAGCTCAGCCGTGGCAAAGTCGAATGCGGGCTGCGTTTCCAGCCTATTCAGAGCAGCGAACGCCTGCAGGTAAACAGCGCCATGGTGCATGAACTGGTGCGGGCGGCTGATGAAGTGCAGGCGATTATTGGCCCCGGCAATGCCATGGATGTATTGGACGTGCTGCAATGGCCCGGCGTGCTCAGCAGCGAAGACGCCGACAGCAAAGCCCTGCAGGCAACGGCGTTACAGTCTTTTGATGACTGCCTGCAACAAAGCAAAACCGCCCGCGCCCGCGAAGGCACTGAACTGGCCGCCCTGATTCAGCAACGGCTGGCGACCATGCGCAGCCTGGTAGCCGGGGTACAGGAACAAATGCCCGCCGCACTGGCCGCGCAGCGCCAGCAGCTAGCCGATAAACTGGCCGCGCTGCAGGTACAGGCCGACCCGCAACGGCTGGAGACCGAACTGGTGTTACTGGCCCAGAAAGCCGATATTGCCGAAGAACTGGATCGCCTGAACACCCACCTGCAGGAAGTGGAACGAATTTTACAGGCCGGCGAACCCATCGGCCGCCGGCTCGATTTTATGATGCAGGAGCTCAACCGCGAGGCCAACACACTGTCGTCCAAATCCATTACTACCGGCATCACGCAGACCGCGGTCGATCTGAAAGTCCTGATCGAACAAATGCGCGAGCAGGTACAAAACATTGAATAACCGGACCTTATTATGATCGGCACCCTGTTTATCTTTTCTGCGCCCTCCGGCGCCGGCAAAACCAGCCTGGTAAAAGCCCTGCTGGAATGCACCCATCACATTGGCGTGTCGGTTTCCCACACCACCCGGGCGCCGCGCCCCGGTGAAGAAAATGGCAAGGACTATCACTTTGTCAGCACCGCCGAATTTCAGCGCATGATCGGCGAGGCCGCCTTTCTGGAGCACGCACAGGTGTTCGATAACTACTACGGCACCTCGCAGGCCTGGGTTGAAGCCGAGTTAGCCGCCGGCCGTGATGTGATTCTGGAAATCGACTGGCAGGGCGCGCAGCAGGTACGTCACTTAATGCCGGAGGCGGTCAGTGTCTTTATCGCCCCGCCATCCATTCAGACTCTGCGCGAACGCCTGGAGCGCCGGGGTCAGGACAGCGCTGACGTGATCGAGCGGCGGATGCGTGATGCCCGCACGGAAATGAGCCATTACGGCGAATATGACTACCTGATTATTAACGATAATTTCGACAACAGCCTGCAGGAATTGCGCTCAGTGGTGGTCGCCCGCCGGCACCGGCTGGCCGCCCAGCAACAACGCCATGCGGATATTCTGCAGGCTTTACTCAACGGCTGACTTCCCTTATGGCAGCATTCCGTTAAAATACCCGGTTCCACCGAATTCATCTGTCCACAGGATCACCCTCCATGGCACGCGTAACCGTAGAAGATTGCTTAACCAACGTTGATAACCGTTTCGAGCTGGTCATGCTGGCCACCAAGCGCGCCCGTCAGATCGCCGTTCAGGGCGCCGAGCCCCTGGTAGCGGAAGAAAACGACAAGCCCACCGTGCTGGCACTGCGTGAAATTGCCGAAAACCTGGTAACTCCGGCCACCATGGCGGCGCAGGAAGAAGCGGCGCGGGCCGAGCAGTACTGAGCAGAACGGGGTTCTGCTTAAGTGCCCACCATTGATACGCTGTCGGAGCGGCTGAACCAGTATCTGAGCCCGGCTCAGATTCAACAGGTTTGCCGCGCCTACTTCTATGCCGAACAGGCACACGAAGGACAGCGCCGCCGCAGCGGTGAACCCTACATTATTCACCCGCTGGCCGTGGCCAACATTCTGGCCGACATGCACTTAGACCATCAGAGCCTGATGGCCGCCATGCTGCATGATGTGATTGAAGACACAGGGGTACCCAAAACCGCCCTGGCCAGTCAGTTCGGTGATGTCGTCACCGACCTGGTTGACGGTGTTTCCAAGCTCACCAACATCAATTTCGAAAGCAAAGAACACCAGCAGGCGGAAAACTTCCAGAAGATGGCCATGGCCATGGCCAAAGACATCCGTGTGATTCTGGTAAAACTGGCCGACCGCCTGCACAACCTGCGCACCCTGGGCTCACTGAAACCCGAAAAGCGCCGCCGCATCGCCAAAGAAACTCTCGATATCTACGCCCCTATCGCCAACCGCCTGGGCCTGAACAGCATCCGTGTAGAAATGGAAGAACTGTGCTTTGAGGCCATGTATCCGATGCGCTCGGACATGATCCGCAAAGCGGTTAAGGCGGCGCGCGGCCATCGCTCAGAGATGGTGAACAGTATTCAGGCCGCCATCCGTAACCGCCTGAATGAAGTAAGCATCAGCGCCCGCGTTATTGGCCGCGAAAAGCACCTGTTCAGCATCTACACCAAGATGAAAGAAAAGCGGAAATCCCTCACCGATATTATGGATGTGTACGGGTTCCGCATTATCACCGACAGCGTCGACACCTGTTACCGCGTGCTGGGCCTGATGCACAGTCTGTATAAACCGGTACCGGGACGCTTCAAAGATTACATCGCCATCCCGAAAACCAACGGTTATCAGTCGCTGCATACCACCTTAATCGGCATCGGTGGCGTACCGATTGAAATTCAGATCCGTACCGAAGAAATGGAATCCATGGCCAACCACGGCATTGCCGCGCACTGGCTGTACAAATCAGAAAGCGACCAGCTCAGCGGCACCCAGCGGGCGCGCCAGTGGGTACAAAACCTGCTGGAACTGCAGAAAAACGCCGGCAGCCCACTGGAATTTGTTGAGCACGTTAAAGTCGATCTGTTCCCGGATGAAATCTATGTATTTACGCCGAAAGGCAAAATCATGGAATTACCGGCCGGCTCCACCGCCATCGATTTTGCTTACGCCGTACACACCGATGTCGGCAACCACTGCATTGCCTGCCGCATTAACCGCCAGCTGGCGCCGTTAAGCGCGCGCCTGCAGAATGGCCAGACGGTGCAGATCGTCACCGCACCGGGCGGCCAGCCGAACCCGGCCTGGCTCAATTTTGTTGTTACCGGCAAGGCCCGCTCCAATATCCGTAATTACCTGAAAAGTCAGCGCCGCTCTGAATCGGTGGCGCTGGGCGAGCGGCTGCTGAACAAAGCCCTGGATGTGCTGGGCAAAACCATTACCGATATCGACGACCAGCACATTGAGCTGGTGCTGAAAGAAACCGGGCTGCCCTCGTTTGAAGACCTTCTGGAAGACATCGGTTGTGGCAACCGTATGGCGCCGCTGCTGGCACGACGCTTACTGGTGGCCAATAAAGGCTCGGAGATTCAGCTGGAAGCCGGCGACCAATCGCCACTGGCAATCAAAGGCACCGAAGGCCTGATGGTGAATTTTGCCAAGTGCTGCAGCCCCATTCCCGGCGATCCAATTATTGGCTATGTCAGCTCCGGCCGCGGCCTGGTGATTCATACGGAAAATTGCCGCAACGTGGAAGAATTCCGCGACAACCCGGAAAAGTGTGTGATCCTCAGCTGGGATAAAGACATCGACAGCGAGTTCACCCTGGACCTGAAACTCTATCTGGAAAATCGCCGCGGCATTGTCGCCGAGCTGGCCGGCGCCATTACCCAGGCGGAAGCCAATATCGAAAAAATCAGCGTGGAAGAGCGCGATGCCCGCTTAAGCGTTACCTACTTAACCCTGAGCGTGCATGGCCGCAAACATCTGGCGCGGGTGATCCGTCGTCTGCGTACCATTCGCGGCGTCAATAAAATCGTCCGCAGTAAAAATCAGCAATCCGCATCTTAAGGAAATTTATGAGCCGCGAAATTATCTCTACCGCCAATGCACCGGCGGCCATCGGTACTTATTCACAGGCCGTTAAAGTGGGCAACACCGTGTATCTGTCCGGCCAGATTCCGCTGGTACCGGAGACCATGGAAATTATTGAAGGTGGCATTGAAGCGCGCATTCATCAGGTGTTCAAAAACCTGAGTGCTGTGTGTGAAGCCGCCGGTGGTTCGCTGCAGGACATCGTGAAGCTGAATATCTTCCTCACCGACCTGGGCAACTTCGCCACCGTAAACAAGATTATGGCGGAATACTTTGAACAGCCTTACCCGGCCCGCGCTGCGGTGGGTGTGGCCCAGCTGCCGCGCGATGCGCAGGTCGAAATGGATGGCGTACTGGTGCTGGGCTAACGCCGCAGCAGCCAATACCAGCATGGGGCTGGCTTACACCAGCCCCATCTCGGTCAGCAATAAGTCATACCCTTCGCGGTAATTCCGGTACTGCAATTCATACCCCAGCTCATGCAGGCGTTTATTCGAGCAACGACGGTTGGCGCGGCGGGTTGCCTCGGGCAAATCATGGTCCGGCTCCACATCGCCGATACGGTCTTTCATCCATTCCAGCACATCAAACAGGGTGGCCGGTTCATCGTCGGTGGCCAGATACACAGGTTCCAGTGCTTTCCCGGCCAGTGTCTGTTCAATCATAAACTTCAGCACGCCTACGCAATCATCGCGGTGAATGCGGTTGGTCCATACCGGCGGTTCCGGGTCGCAATGACCGCCCTGACGGGCCTGTTCAATCATGCGCGTACGGCCGGGGCCATAAATACCGGTAAAGCGCACCACCGTGCCCGGCACATCGGCTTTCAATAGAGCTTCTTCCGCGGCCAGCATTTCTTTGCCGGCAAAACTGCTGGGCCGGGTTTCGGACGTTTCATCCACCCATTCGCCATCCATCTGGTGATACACACTGGAACTGGACACAAAGAAGGCGCGCTGCAGCTTCTGGCCCTTCAGGGCTTTCAGAATATGGCGCAAGCCACGGTAGTAGTAAGCGTGATAGCCCTCTTTGGAAAACACCGGCGAGGCCACGCAATACACCAGAATATCGAGATTATCCGGCAGATTTTGCAGGGTTTCGGTATCGGCCACATCGGCCTGAATCAGGGTAACGCCATCGCCCACCGGTTTGTCCGAGCGGCGTAAGCCCCATACGCTATGGCCAGCCGCCGCCAGCTGTACGGCCAGATGCCCGCCGATATCCCCGGCTCCGACAATAAGAATCCGCGCCATGCTGTACTCCTCCGCGCTTTTTTATTCTGTTACCGCTGCAAGACACACGCCCTGCTTTGCGGCCGGCCTCAGGTAAGCTACCTTATAGGCCTTATAAATCAACTCAGCCTGCCCCATACAGGCGAGCAATCAACGACCGCCCGGGAACAACCATGACCCTGACTGAACTCAAGTACATCGTGACCCTGGCTCAGGAGCGGCATTTCGGCCGTGCCGCTGAAAAATGCTTCGTCAGCCAACCGACCCTGAGCGTAGCGATAAAGAAACTGGAAAGCGAGTTAGACATTGCGATATTTGAGCGCTCGAAAAGCTCGGTATCCGTCACCCCGCTGGGCGAGCGTATTGTGCAGCAGGCCCAGCGCGTGCTGGAAGAAGCCCGGGTGATTAAAGAACTGGCCAGCTCAGGGAAAGATCAGCTGAGCACGCCGTTGAAACTGGGCGCCATTTTCACCATTGGCCCGTATCTGTTTCCGCATCTGGTGCCGCAGATTCACCAGCAGGCGCCGGCTATGCCGCTGTACCTGGAAGAAAACTACACCGGCGTACTGCGCCGCCAGCTGCGTGACGGTGAACTGGACGCTATCATCGTGGCCCTGCCATTCACCGAGCCGGATGTCTTAACCCGGCCGCTGTACGATGAAAACTTTGTGGTGGTATTGCCAAAAAATCACCCCTGGAGCAAACAGGACGCCATCGATCCGGAACAGCTGGCTGACGAAGACTTACTGATGCTGGGCGAAGGCCACTGCTTCCGCGACCAGGTGTTTGAACATTGCCCGGCGCTGGCGCGCAAGCACCATACGCGGCTGGGCAGCGTGCTGGAAGGCAGCTCGCTGGAAACCCTGAAACACATGGTCGCCACCGGGCTGGGCATTACCGTATTGCCGGAATCGGCGGTCAGCAACCTGGATCAGACCCTGGTGACCACCCGCCCGTTCCGCTCACCGGCGCCGTTCCGTACTGTGGCGCTGGCCTGGCGGGCCAGTTTCCCGCGCGGTCAGGCGATTGACCTGTTGCTGAGCACGGCGCGCCAGTGCCGGCTGCAACCCAAACCCGACAGCAAACATTAAGGCAGGGGCGTGGCCAAAGTCAGCCGCATTACCGAACTGAAAGGCGTCGGCCCCAAGCTGGCCGAACAGCTGGAGCAAAAGCTGCAGATCCGCACCCTGACGGATCTGTTCTTTCACCTGCCGTTCCGTTACGAAGACCGCAGCCGCATTACCCCCATCGGTATGGTGCAGCCAATGCGGCCGGCGGTGATTCAGGGCGAAGTGCGCGGCGCCAGCGTCTTATTCGGCAAACGCCGCAGCCTGCTGGTAAAAGTGCAGGATCACACCGGGCTGGTGAACCTGCGTTTCTACCACTTCAACGCCGCGCAAAAGAATCAGTTCCGCACCGGCGCCATGGTGCGCTGCTACGGCGAACCGCGCCGCGGCGCCAGCGGGCTGGAGCTCTATCATCCGGAATACAGCATTATTGACGAAGGGCTGGATGCCGACCTCGAACCCAGCCTCACGCCGGTGTACCCGGCCACCGACGGCATCAGTCAGCAACGCTTGCGGCTGCTGCACGAACAGGCACTCACGCTGCTGGCCGCTGACCAGGTCGAACTGACCGATCTGCTGCCGCCACAATGGCTGCAACAGTGGCGGCTGCCTACGTTAAAAGACGCGCTGCTGTTTCTGCATAACCCGCCCCGCGATACCCGGCTGGAACTGATGGAAAGTGGTCAGCATCCGGCCCAGCGGCGGCTGATTCTGGAAGAGCTGCTTGCGCATCAGTTGTCGCTGCACAAATTACGCGCCCAGGTACAGGCCGATGCCGCGCCGGCCATTCACAGCGCCAAACAGCTGCAACAAGCTCTGCTGGCCAATCTGCCCTTCACGCCCACCAACGCACAGAGCCGGGTAGTGGCGGAAATTGAACAGGACCTGCAGCAACCCTACCCCATGCTGCGGCTGGTGCAGGGCGATGTCGGCTCCGGCAAAACCTTAGTGGCGGCACTGGCGGCCTGTGATGCACTGGAAGCCGGCCATCAGGTGGCGCTGATGGCCCCCACCGAAATTCTGGCCGAGCAACATTTCAATAACCTCAGCGGCTGGTTTAACCCACTCGGGGTGCAGGTCGGCTGGCTGGCCGGCAAAGTAAAAGGCAAGGCCCGCACACAGGCACTGGCGGATATTGCCGCCGGCAGCGCACAACTGGTGGTCGGCACCCACGCGCTGTTTCAGGACGAGGTGCACTTTGCCCGACTGGGGTTGGTGATTATCGACGAACAGCATCGCTTCGGTGTGCACCAGCGCCTCGCCCTGCGCGAAAAAGGCGCGCACCGTAATCTGGCACCGCATCAGCTAATCATGACCGCCACGCCCATTCCGCGTACCCTGGCCATGAGCGCTTACGCCGATCTGGACACTTCGGTGATTGATGAATTACCGCCTGGCCGCAGCCCCATTACCACGGTGGCCATTTCTGACCAGCGCCGTCACGAAGTTATTGAGCGGGTTAACCGCGCCTGTGCCCGGCCAGAACAAGGCGGCGAAAACGCCCAGGCCTATTGGGTCTGCACCCTGATTGAAGAAAGCGAAGCGCTGCAATGTCAGGCCGCCGAAAATACCGCGCAGGAACTCACCGCCGCGCTGCCGCATCTGCGCGTCGGGTTGGTGCATGGCCGCATGAAAGCCGCAGAAAAAGCCGACGTGATGGCGCGCTTCAAAGCGCACGAGCTGGATTTACTGGTCGCCACCACGGTCATTGAAGTGGGCGTGGATGTGCCCAACGCCAGCCTGATGATCATCGAAAACCCCGAGCGCCTCGGGCTGGCTCAGCTGCACCAATTGCGTGGCCGGGTAGGACGCGGCGCGGCCAAAAGCCATTGTGTGCTGCTGTACAAGTCGCCGCTGTCCTTCACCAGCAAACAACGGCTGCAGGTGCTACGCGACAGCCAGGATGGTTTTTACATCGCCGAGCAGGACCTGGCCATTCGTGGCCCGGGCGAATTACTGGGCACCCGCCAGACCGGGCTGCAGATGCTGCGCGTGGCCGATCTGCAGCGCGATGGCGAGCTGCTGCCGCAGGTGCGCGATATGGCGCAGCAGCTGTGGACGCAGCATCCGCACACGGTCGAACCCCTGATTCAGCGCTGGCTGGGTGACGCCGAACGCTTTGCCAGTGTGTGATGTAAATCTGCGCAAGCCGCTGTCGCATACGGCTATAATCGGCCCACCTGAATAAATGCAAATGGATGTCACCATGGCCATTCCCGCCACCGTACTGAAAGTGCTGGATGACTGGCACATCAACTATCAACTGACCGACGATCAGGAACTGTTCCAGCTTATGCAGAGTAATCCTCCGGCCTCCTATTCCGCCAAGGTCGCCAACGTCGTCTTTCTGAAAGACACCATCGGCCAGGTGCAGGTGGTTATTCCCGGTAACCGGCTGCTGGATCTGAACCAGCTGGCGCATCAGCTGGGGCGGCAGTTCACCGCGCTGTCCGGAGCGGAGCTGGAAAAACTGAAGCGTCAGCACGGCCTGACGGCGTTTCCGGCACTGCCACAGGTAACCGGCATTGAAAGCCTGATCGACAGTCACCTGCTGGAGCAGGAAGAGCTGTTTATTGTGTCTGGTGGTGGTGAAGAATGGCTGAAACTGCCGATGGAGCAGTTCCGCACCTTAATTACCCGCTCCCGCATCGGTGACTACACCGCCACGCTGCACACCGACATTCATTATCAGGACGCCCATCAGGATCTGGATGATGTGCACGCCGCGCTGAAGCAGTTCACCCCGCTGCGCATCAGACAACGCCTGAACGAAACGCTGGATTTACCGCCGCTGCCGGAAACGGCCCGCCGGATTATTGAACTGCGGATCGATCCCAACGCCGATACCACCTCGCTGGCACAGGTGATCGAGCTGGACCCGGGTATGTCCGCCCAGGTCATGAGCTGGGCCCGCTCGCCCTATTACGGCACCCGCACCGAAATCAAAAGCATTGAAGAAGCCGTGATCCGGGTACTGGGGTTTGATCTGACCATCAACCTGGCACTGGGGTTATCGCTGGGCCGCAGTTTGTCGGTACCGAAAGAAGGCCCTCACGGTTACGCCCCTTACTGGCAGCAATCGGTGGTCACCGCCAGCCTGTGTGCCGAACTGGTACGGCAGATTCCCACCCGCCTGCGTCCGAATCAGAGTCTGGCGTATCTCTGTGGCCTGCTGCATAACTTCGGCTATCTGGTGCTGGGGCATGTATTCCCACCGCAATTTACGCTGGTAAACCGCCATATTGAAGCCAACCCACACGTTAACCGCATGTATGTGGAACGGCACCTGCTGGGGCTGACCCGGGAACAGATTTCTGCCTGCCTGCTGCAACAATGGCGGATGCCGGACGAACTGATCGCCGCGGTGCGTCAGCAGCACAATCCGTTTTATGAAGGCGAGCACGCCGAATACGCGCGCCTGCTCTACATTGCCACGCGCAGCCTGCGCCGGCATGGATTTGGGGATGGCCCGTCCGAGCAAACAGAAGACTATCTGCTGGATACGCTGGGTCTGACCGCCGACAAGGTAGAGGAAGCCACCACCAACCTGATCGCCCGCATGGACGATCTGCAGGTACTGGTGCAGATGCTGAATCGTTAACCGCTGTCTGCCGCGCAGCAGAACAACCTGTTGCGCCGCCGGCGTACTGCCGGGGCTGCATGCGCTGTGCTAGAATCGCCGCTCTTTCCGCCGGGGTAACCAGCCCCGGCTGCCAACAAACCGCCCCTGAGGCGGTGTCATAAGAAACTGTCTGCAGGTCACCTTAACCCCCATCCACTGCATGTGGCGGGCCCCGTATTGCCGGTGAGGAGCGAACCATGACACAACCCGGTTTAACCCCGGCGCAGCGCCGTATTTATCGCGCCGCGCTGTATTTGTTTGCCGAAAAAGGCGTTACCCAGGTCAGCGTGCGGGAACTGGCCGAACAGGCCGGCGTGGCCCGCGGCACGGTGTACAACCATGTAGATTCGGTTGAAACCCTGTTCGAGCAGGTGTCCGAAGCCCTGACCCGGGAAATGAACCAGCGCATTGTGCAAAGCTTCCGCCACTGTCACGACAGCGACAGCCGGCTGGCCACCGCTATCCGCCTGTACATTAAACGCGCCCATGAAGAACCGGCCTGGGGACAATTTATCAGCCGCTTTGGCTTTACCAGCCCAGCGTTACGCCGGTTGGGTGCCGGAGCGCCGGTGCAGCTGTTGCTGGACGGCATTCAGCGCGGCCATTATCAGGTGCGCACCGATCAGCTGTCGGGCGTTATCACCATGATCGGCAGCTCGGTGCTGGGGGCGATTTATCTGGTGCGGCAAGGGCTGCGTACCTGGCGCGATGCCGGCAGCGATTGTGCAGAGCTGGTATTGCGCTCGCTGGGCGTCGCGCCGGAACGGGCGCAACAACTGGCGCAGGGAGAATTGCCAGCGCTGCCGGAGCCGCGCTGGCAATAACCTTACTTAACGGCTGTAACGCTCACGCAGCGCCTGAATACGACGCTCCAGCGGCGGGTGGGTGGAGAACAGCGCCGAGAATTTACCCTCACCGCCAATACCGAAAGCCACCAGCTCACCGTTCAGCTCACTGGGCTGATCGTAGGTTTGCTGCAGAGCCGCCAGCGCACTGATCATAGCGGCCGGGCTGACCAGCTCGGCACCGGCCTGATCGGCACGGAACTCACGGCGACGGCTGAACCAGGCGACGATGGTGGACGCCAGAATGCCCAGCACAATTTCCGCCGCAATGGTCGCTACATAGAAGGCAATACCGGGGCTGTCGCTTTCGTTTTTCAGAATGGCGCGGTCAACAAAGTTACCGATGATACGGGCGAAGAACATCACAAAGGCGTTTACCACGCCCTGAATCAGGGTCAGGGTAATCATATCGCCGTTGGCGACGTGGCCGATTTCATGGCCCAGTACCGCCTTCACCTGATCTTTATCCATACGCTGCAGCAAGCCGGTCGACACGGCGACCAGCGCGTTATTGCGGTTCCAGCCGGTGGCAAACGCGTTGGGCGATGCCGAGCTGAAAATACCCACTTCCGGCATACCGATACCGGCCTTTTCCGACAGTTCTTTTACCGTGCTTAACAGCCATTGCTCACCGGCATTATGCGGGCGGTCGATGATCTGCACGTTCATGGATTTCTTCGCCATCCACTTGGACAGGAACAGCGACACCAGCGAGCCGGCCATACCGAACACCAGACAGAACACCATCAGATTGGCCATATCCAGCTGGCCGCCCTGGGCGTGATAACTGCCCACGCCCAGCAGCGACAGCGTAATACTGGCCACCAGCACCACCGCCAGGTTAGTGGCCAGGAATAAAATAATCCGCATCATCTGCGTTACCTCGTTTGTGTGATTCAGGAGTGGGTTTTTTGCCCATTTTTCTGAGTGCAAGAATGGTGATTTTTACGCCATTTTCAAGCGCTTTTATTGTCAGGAAGGGTAATTCCTGCTGCCACTTTCGGCGTGGGTTTCCTTCACCGCAAAAAAGCGTATTATGGCCGCGTCCCAGGGGGTGGCCGGTGCTGTTAAACCCGGCCTGAGATACCAGAGTTGCTGTCGGCCGAATGGCCGCACAACGGTGAACCCCTAGAACCTGATCCGGTTAGTACCGGCGTAGGAATGGGGGCGCAGTCCGGCTGTTATTCCGCGCACAATGCTGCCGAAAAACCGCTGGCTGGGCATCACAATCGAGAGGCGGCGCAGTCCGCCCCTACGCACGTAACCGGGTTTTTCTTTAGTATTTTTTAAGGATTAACCCCAATGAAAAAAACCTCTGCCGCCTTGCTGGCACTGCTCACACCACTGGCCACCCATGCCGCTGACGCCGTCAATCTGGGCACTCAGACCGTAACCGCCGACTTCCGCAACACCGATGTGCAGCAACTGCCCGAAGCCGTTACCGTGGTGGACCGTGAGCAGATCGAAGCCCGTTCGGCCGAGCATCTGGAACAGATTTTAAGCTTTGCTCCCAACGTGAACTTTTCTTCCGGTTCCTCGCGTGGCCGTTATTACCAGATCCGTGGCATTGGTGAACGCAGCCAGTTTATCGACCCGGTGAACCCGTCGGTGGGTTTGCTGATTGATGGCATCGACATGACCGGCCTCGGTGCCGCCGCCACCTTATTCGATGTGCAGCAGGTGGAAATTCTGCGCGGCCCGCAAGGCACCCGCTTTGGTGCCAACGCCCTGGCCGGCATGATCAACATTACCACCGCCGCGCCCACCACAGAGACCGAAGGCTATGTGCGCGGCAAGTTGGGTAATTACAACAGCTACGGCCTCGGCGGTGCCTTATCAGGCAGCCTCAGCCATAACCTGCAGGGCCGCATTGCGGTGCAGGGTTTTCAGTCCGACGGCTACATGGATAACGCGTTCCTGAACCGCGATGACACCCAGAACATCGACGAACAGCTAGTGCGCGCCAAACTGGCCTGGCAACCCGATGCCCTGACCGACATCGGCCTGACCTACCTGTACGCCAATATTAACAACGGTTACGACGCCTTTACCGTGGATAATTCCCGTACCTCGCTGGCCGACGAACCGGGAAAAGACACCCAGGAAACCCATGCCTTAGCGCTCAATTTACAACGCCGGCTGAACAACGCCGTAACGCTGGAAACCACCGTTACCGGCAGCCGCAATGATGCGCTGTACAGCTATGATGATGACTGGGTAAACCCGGGGTATGGCGAACTCTGGGGCGCTGGTTTCGATGAATATCAGCGTGAATTCCGCCGTCACAGCCTGGATGTGCGGTTACTCTCCGGCACTGACGGTCGCCTGTTTAACAACAGCACCGACTGGGCCGTTGGCGCCTATCTGCTGCAACGCGAAGAAGATCTGCAGCGTAACTACAGCTGGGACCCGGCACCTTACCTCAGCGACCTGAACACCGATTCCGTTTCGGTTTACGCCGAACTGCAAACCCAGTTCAGCGCCACTACACGGGTTATTTACGGCATCCGTGCCGAGCAATGGCAAAACGATTTTACCGATAATGCCAACGCGCTGAATCCGGCCGACAATAACATTGCCGAAAATACCGATGAGACGCTGTACGGTGGAAAATTGGTGCTGGAACATCAGCTGCACACCGATCATCTGCTGTATGGCTCCGTCGCGCGCGGCTACAAAGCCGGCGGCATTAATACCGACCCGGATATCAGCGCCGCCCGCCGCACCTTCGATGCGGAATACAACAATACTGCCGAGCTGGGGCTGAAATCGTCCCTGCAGGACGATCGTCTGCAAACCCGCCTGGCACTGTTTTATATTCAGCGCAAAGACCAGCAGGTTAAAAGCTCTTACCCCATTCCGAACTCCAGCAACTTTATGGACTATCTGGCCAACGCCGCCGAAGGCCGTAATTACGGTCTGGAACTGGAAAGTAACTGGCAACTGAGCAACCGCCTGCACTGGGAACTGAGTTACGGTTATCTGAATACGGAATTTGTCGATTACCGTTACACCAACGAAGACGGTGACCTGGTGGATAAAACCGGGCGTTCGCAGGCGCACGCACCGGAACACAGTCTGGCGACTGCGATCACCTGGAACTTCACCAGCGCGCTGGCCTTACGGGTGGAAACTGAAGCCAAATCCGGTTTTTATTTTTCCGACAGCCATGATGAAAAATCCTCCGGCTATGCGTTATGGCATGCCCGTTTAAGTTACCAGCGGGCCGCCTATGAAATTGCCCTCAGCGGCCGCAACCTGGCCGACCGCGATGTCGCTACCCGCGGCTTTGGTGGTTTTAATAATGACAGTAAAAACCCGGCTTCCAGCCGCTATGTGCAGCTGGGCGAACCGCGTTTAATTATGCTGGAAGGAAAATATTCCTTTTAAACTTCATTGGTTCAGAGTTGGGCGTTCAGGGTTCGGTGTGCACGGGCATTAATTGCAGCGCACGCCCAACGCTCAACCCCATACTCTGAACCCCAACCTGTTAAGGAAAAACCATGCAAATCTCCGTTGAAATCAGCAGCTACCCATTAGCCGATGACTATATTCCGGCCATCAAAACCTTTATCGACATGATGAATCAGGTGCCGGGTTTAACCGTGGTTACCAACACCATGAGCACGCAGGTGTTCGGCGAACTGGAACTGGTGATGAACACCTTAAAAGAGGCCATGGCCTACAGCTGGCAAACCTTTGGCAAAAATATTTTCGTGTGCAAATTTATTGGTACCAATCTGGATCCGGCGTTAAAGCCGCATGGCTGAAGCGTTGGGCGTTGGGATTTTCTGCGGTGCACGCCGAACCCTCAACCCTGAACGCTCAACCCCTAATCCTCAGCGAAAATAATCGATCCTCTGAAATCTCCGGAGTCATGCCATGACTGAACTCACCAGCAACATCCAACACGCCATCGCCGCCATGAGCGGCTGGGAAGTGCTGGCCGTTATTTCAGGGGTTGCGTATCTGTTGCTGGCCATGCGCAACAATATTCTCTGTTGGTATGCGGCGCTGGTCAGCAGCACAATTTATGTTTTTTTATTCTGGGATGTCAGCCTGCCAATGGAATCGGCGCTCAGTGTGTATTATGTGGTGATGGCCTTCTATGGCTGGTGGCAATGGCGCGGCGGAGCGGCACCGGCGGCGACCGATCTGCACAGCCATCAACCCATTGTGCGCTGGAGCCTGCCGCGCCATGCAGTGATGATCAGCGCCGTATTATTGCTGAGTTCAGTCAGCGGTTATTTACTGGAAAAAAACACCGCAGCCGCGCTGCCCTATCTGGATTCTTTTACCACCTGGGGCGCGCTGCTCACCACCTGGATGGTGGCCAAACGGGTGCTGGAAAACTGGCTGTACTGGATTGTGGTCGACAGCGCCGCCATTGTTTTGTACCTCGACCGTGAGCTCTATTTAACCGCGTTATTAATGGCGGTGTATGTGGTGCTGGTAATTATCGGCTGGTTCCAGTGGTTGCCGCTGTATCGTCAACAGCAGCAAAAAAAACAACAGCTACAAAATACCAGCCAAAATGCAGCTGTGGACAACGCCTTATGCTGAGCATTTTAAATGACTGGGAACAGTGGCCCTTTTGTGCCGAACAGCCACGCCCGGAACACATCCGGCCGTTACCCGGCGGTTTAACCAACCAGTGTTTTTTACTGCAGCTGGACGGTGGCCAATATGTGTTGCGGCTGGAAGGCCATAACAGCCAGGCACTGGATATTAACCGCGATGCCGAATTCCGTATCCATCGCTTACTGGCCAGCAAAGGCCTGACGCCAACCATCCGTTACCGAGCGCCGCAGCAGCACTACTGGATTCGTGATTACATTCCCGGCCGCACACTGCAGCCGCAGGATTTAACCCTGCCAAGGCTGCAGAATATGGCACTGCAATTACGTCAGATACACCAGCTGCCAACCCCCGCCGACATACCGGTATTAAGCATTGGCGATAAAGCCGCCCATTACTGGGACAGCATTGCCGCGCAAACCAACCACAGCCCGCTGCTGGATTTACGCCCGCTGCTGCAAAGCCGGCTGCAGGGCGCACCGGATGCCCGCCGCACGCTCTGCCACATGGACCCGACGCCGGCCAACTGGATTGAAACGGCCGACGGCAAACTGGTGCTGCTGGATTGGGAATACGCCGCTCTGGGCCACCCGCTGTGGGATTTGGCCGCGCTGCTGCAACAAACGACACTCAGCCCGCCGGAAGAAGCACAGCTGCTGCACAGTTACGGTGTCAGCAACCCGCAGCACTGGCAATTTGCCCAGGCACAAATGCGCTACCTTGCAGCCCTGTGGTACCGGGCGCAGGGGTACTGGAGTGATGAAGAATTATTACCGGTGTTAAGGAGCCTCTGAATAACTCGGTGCCCGCTCTGGATTACAGGAAAGTTCTGAATCACGAAGCCGGGTTGCAGGCATAGCGGGTTCTGTCAAAACCCGGCGACACCGAGTCAGGGCTTTCCTGCAATCCCCGTAGGGCGCGGCTTTCCGGGCCGTATAGCGGCGTTGGCGAACTTGAAAAGGGCTCGCCATTCTCTGCGCTCACCGCCTTGCTCTACAGCCCGGAAAGACTCGCGCAGAGCTGTGCAGAGTTATTCAGAGGCTCCTTAATTCAGCTTACTGAGCCCGCCGGCGCAGCAATTTTTGCATAAACTCAGCCGGGTCTTTTTGCAGCGCCAGCTCACCAGCCTGTTGCTGTTGCAGCCGGCGGGTTAATAAGCGGCTCAGCCAGAAACGCAGCGCAGCGCCCCGCAACACCAGATTCCAGCCGGCCTGCTCGGCAGCGGTTAACGGCCGCACAGTCTGGTAGCCACTCAGCAGCGCCTCAACACAGCCGTCTTTCCACACACCATTCACATCACAGCACCAGTCGTTGGCCACCACCGCCAGGTCGTACAGCAACGCGCCGGCGCTGGCGTTGTATAAATCCAGAATGGCAACCTGGCCGTCATCGCTGAACAGCGCATTGTCGTGAAATAAATCGCCGTGAATCCAGCCCTGGGGTAACGCCAGCCAATCGGCCCGGTGCGCGGTCTGATAAGCCAATTCATCTTCCAGCAAGCCACGTTCCTGCTCATTCAGCGCGCTCACCAGCTGCGGGCCGGTGCTGAGCCACCAATGGTAATCACGGTTATCCGGCCGCATGGGCGATAAATCGGCCGCTGCTATGTGCAGCTGCGCCAGTGCGCTGCCAATGGCGGCGCAATGCTCAGGCTGGGGATTGGAAATATGCTCACCGGGTAAGCGCGGGCACAGAATGGCCGGTTTGTGTTTCAGCTGGTGCAGCCACTCACCCTGGCGGTCAGCCACCGGCGCCGGCACCCGCAGGCCCTGTTGGCCCAGATGCCGCGCCAGCCGCACAAAATCCTGCACTTCGTCAGCAGTATGATGCTCAAAAATTGTAAGCACATACTCACCAGCGCCGGTGCTCACAAAGAAATTGCTGTTTTCAATACCGGCAGTAATGCCACGAAAGCTCTGTAGCGAACCAAGGGCAAAGCGGCTGAGGAAATGCTCAAGCTCAGCGGTGCTGAGCGGGGTATAGACCGACATAAAGATTACGACCGTTGCTGGCAGCCGCACGGACGCTGCCGCCTGAAGACGCTGTTACCAGCGGAAGATGACCCACTTGGGTACGCGCATTTCCGGCTGGTCTTTGCGCACAAACTCACCGTCTTCCTGAGCAGAGGGCACCAGATAATACGCCGGGCCTTTTTTCGGCACGACTTTGATTTCGGTAATTTCGCCATTCACACGGTATTCGTAATAGGTGTTATCGCCATCGTTGCGAATAATCACCGTTTCGTCCGCCGGGTTGGCCGCAAAGACAGAGGCAGACCACAACAGGCTCGGCAACAGCAGCATGGAAGCAAAAGAACGGAGTTTCATAGCGGGCGCCCCGGTTGGCTGAAAGTGGCTGTATTGTACGCCGGCAGGGTCGAAATGCCTATGCAGCGCCTGTAAACTGCGCCTTTGCTGTTCCATTCACCACCCGCCGGGGAATTCCTTATGTCCAGGCCTGTCGTTCTTGTAGACGGTTCTTCTTACCTGTTCCGCGCCTTTCATGCCATTCCGTTGCTGACCAACTCCAAAGGTCTGCACACCAATGCGGTGAAGGGCGTGATCAGCATGATCCGCAAACTGCAGAAAGACTTTACCGATTCCCAACTGGTGGTGGTATTCGATGCCAAGGGCAAAACCTTCCGCAACGATATTTACCCGGAATACAAAGCGCATCGTCCGCCCATGCCGGACGAACTGCGCGAACAGATTGAACCCATTCACGACATTATCCGCGCCATGGGTTTACCGCTGCTGATTATCGACGGCGTGGAAGCTGATGACGTAATCGGCACGCTGGCCAATCAGGCGATTCAGCACAATCAGGAAGTGGTGATTTCCACCGGCGATAAAGACATGGCACAGCTGGTGAATTCCCATGTATCACTGATCAATACCATGACCGATACCCGTCTGGACGAGGCTGGCGTACAGGAAAAATTCGGCGTGCCACCGCAGCACATCGTCGATTATTTAGCCTTAATGGGCGACAAGGTCGATAACATTCCCGGCGTGCCGAAAGTGGGTGAAAAAACCGCCGTCGGGTTAGTGGCGGGCTTAGGCAGTCTTGAGGATATTTACGCCAATCTGGATAAGGTGGCGACGCTGGATTTCCGTGGCGCCAAAACCCTTGCGCCGCGATTGGAAGAACATAAAGACGACGCCTTTTTATCCAAAACCCTGGCAACGATTAAATGCGATGTGACATTGGATTTTTCCCTGCCGGATATTAAAAGCAGCGCGGCCGACAACGACCAGCTGCTGGCCTTATTTCAGGCGATGGAATTCAAAGCCTGGATTGCCGAGCTCAGTAACCCGACTGACAGCAGTAAAGACAGCGCCCCGGCGTTTGAATTAACCGCCTCCGCCGGCCCTGCCAGTGCCGCCGCAAAACCGGCCCCGGCCGCTCCTGCCGTAAGCGATGTTCAGTACGATATTATTCTCGAACAGGCTGGGCTGGAGCGCTGGATCAGTGTGCTGAAAAAAGCTGAACTCTTCGCGTTCGATACCGAAACCACCGCGCTCAATTACAAAGAAGCGCTTCTGGTGGGTTTATCCTTTGCCGTTGAACCGGGCAAAGCCGCCTATGTGCCGTTGGCGCATGATTACGACGGTGCCCCGGCGCAATTAAACCGCGAAGCCGTGCTGGAACAACTGCGGCCGTTGCTGGAAAGTGAGCAGCACAAAAAAGTCGGTCAGCACATGAAATACGACATGCACATTCTGGCCAACCATGGCATTGCCCTGCGCGGCGTGCAGTTCGACACCATGCTGGAATCCTATGTGCTCGATTCCGTTGCCAGCCGTCACGACATGGACAGCTTAGCGCTGAAATATCTGGGCCATAAAACCACCAGTTTTGAAGACATTGCCGGCAAAGGTGCCAAGCAACTGACCTTCAATAAAATCACCGTTGAGGTGGCCGGCCCCTACGCCGCCGAAGATGCCGATATCACCCTGCGTCTGCATCAGCATTTATGGCCGCAATTACAGCAAACGCCGGAACTGGCCGGGGTGTTTACCGAGATTGAAATGCCGGTAATGCCCATTTTGTGCGCCATGGAAGAACAGGGCGCCTTAATTGATGCCGATTTACTGCACGAGCAAAGCCAGCAGATTGAACAGCGCCTGCAACAATTAGAGCAGGAAGCGCACAATGTGGCCGGCCAGGTATTTAATCTGGGTTCACCCAAACAACTAGGCGAAATTCTGTTTGAAAAACTGCAGCTGCCGGTACGCAAAAAAACCCCGAAAGGCGTGCCTTCTACCGCTGAAGAAGTGTTGCAGGAACTGGCCGATGAAGGCCATGAATTACCCAGCCTGTTAATGGAACATCGTGGTCTGGCGAAATTAAAAAATACCTACACCGATAAGCTGCCGACCATGATCGCCGCCAGCACTGGCCGCGTACACACCTCGTACCATCAGGCCGTGGCAGCGACGGGCCGCTTGTCGTCTACCGATCCGAATTTACAGAATATTCCCATCCGCTCGGAAGAAGGCCGCAAGATCCGGCAGGCCTTTATTGCCGCCCCCGGCTGCAAACTGGTGGCTGCCGACTACAGCCAGATTGAGCTGCGGATTATGGCGCATTTATCCGGCGACCAGAGCTTATTAACCGCCTTTGCTGAAGGCCGCGATATTCATCGTCATACCGCCGCCGAAGTTTTCGGCGTACCAGAGCAGGACGTTACCGATAACCAGCGCCGCGCTGCCAAAGCCATTAACTTCGGTCTGATTTATGGCATGTCGGCCTTTGGTCTGGCCAAACAAATTGGCTGCAGCCGGAGTGAGGCGCAGGAATATGTGAACCTGTATTTCCAGCGCTACCCGGGCGTACGCGACTATATGGACAACACCCGCGAGCAGGCCAAAGACAAAGGCTATGTCGAAACCATTTTCGGCCGCCGCTTGTATTTACCGGAAATCCGCAGCAGCAATGCCCCGCGTCGTCAGCACGCCGAACGCACGGCCATTAACGCGCCCATGCAGGGCACGGCGGCCGATATTATTAAGCGCGCGATGATCCGTGTGCAGGGCTGGCTGCAAACCGCCGGTTATGATGCGCGCATGCTGATGCAGGTACACGACGAACTGGTGTTTGAAGTGGCCGCCGCTCAAGCCGAAGATTTTGCCACAGCGGTACGCACTGAAATGGAACAAGCCGCCACGCTCAATGTACCCTTGGTGGTGGAAGCAGGCATTGGTGATAACTGGGAGCAAGCTCACTAAGGTTGAGCGTTCAGGGTTGAGGGTTTGGCGTGCACCGTAGAAAACTCTAACGCCTAACGCGCAACGCCCAACAAGGAAAATGGTTATGCGATTTTTATTGGTAATGACTCTGACATTGATGGCTCACACCACCCAGGCCTTTGATTTTCAGGGCCATGCGCTGGTGTGCCAGATGGCCTATGCTCAGCTCAGCGCAGCCACGCAGAAAAAAGTCGACGCGCTGGTGGCCAAAAGTCCGGAAAAACACTTTTCTGTGGCTTGTGCCTGGCCGGATAATGTCCGCGATCAGAAGCGCTATGAACACACCAAGCCCTGGCATTTTGTGAATGTTCCACGCAGCGCTACCAGTGTGTCGACCAGCGATTGCCCCAAACAGGGTTGCCTGTTGTCGGCGATTACGACGATGCAGCAACGCCTGCACAACAAACCCGACACAGACTGGCAGGCGTTGTTATTTCTGAGTCATTTTATAGCTGACCTGCATCAGCCGATGCACGTCAGTTATTTCGATGACCGCGGTGGCAATCGCACCAGCGTACGTTTTCTGGGGGATAAAACCAATCTGCATCACCTGTTCGACGGCGACATTCTGGGTAAACGCAATTTCCGTAAACAAGCACCGCAATGGCTGACAACGATTTCAGGGCAGAAACAGCAGTGGCAGCAGGGCGATGCGCTGAGCTGGGCCAATGAGTCGCTGCAGATCACCCGCGCGGTTTATGCACAACTGCCGGCCAGCCATAACATTGGCCCGGATTACCGCGACACCTTTGCCCCGCAACTGGAGCTGCAACTGAAAAAGGCCAGCGTGCGGCTGGCCTTGGTGTTGGAAAAAGCACTGAAATAAATACGCTGTCATCACAGCGCCATTACGCTTACAACTTCGGCTGTGCGCGCTGCATGATGGCGCGGCAGTCGATGCCCGGCTCCAGGGTGCCGTAATTAAACGCACCGTTACGGGCAATGCGTGAGCGCACAAAGGCATCGGCAATTAAAGCATCGCCTTTCTGAATCAACACACTGGCCTGCAACGCCACGGCGAGCTTATCCACCACCGTACGCGAGCGGTATTCCAGCGTCGCCAGATCGGAAAATTCGCCCTGTAAATCCTGCAAAAACTGATCGTAAACCGGGTAGTGTCCCAGACCATTTTTCAGTTCATTAAAGAAAGCCTCGACGACTGCCGGTTCTTTCTGCATGGCGCGCAGCACATCTAAACACTGCACATTGCCCGAGCCTTCCCAGATGGCATTGACCGGCGCTTCGCGGTAAATGCGCGGCAGAATATTGTCTTCCACATAGCCCACGCCGCCGATGCATTCCATGGCTTCGTAAGCAAAATGCGGTGCACGTTTGCAGATCCAGTATTTGCCCACGGCGGTGGCTAAGCGGGCGAATAAATTCTGTTGTTCATCCTGCAGATTATCCAGCGCATGACCCACGCGCATGGTGATGGCCAGCGCGGCTTCGCTTTCCAGCGCTAAATCGGCCAGTACGTTCTGCATCAGCGGCTGATCGTGCAGATTGTTGCCAAAGGCACTGCGGCCGGCGGTGTGGTGTATGGCTTGTGCCAGCGCGCCGCGCATCAGTGCCGCCGAGCCGATCATGCAGTCGAAGCGGGTCATCGACACCATTTCAATAATGGTGCGCACACCACGGCCTTCGTCGCCGATCATCCAGGCAAAGGCACCGCGGAATTCCACTTCCGACGAGGCGTTGGAAATATTACCGAGTTTATTTTTCAGACGCTGAATAAACAGAGCATTTTTACTGCCATCCGGACACCAGCGCGGCAGCAGAAAACAGCTTAAGCCGTTGTCGGTATGCGCCAGCACCAGAAAGGCATCGCACATGGGCGCGGAGCAGAACCATTTATGGCCGATCAGTTCGTATTCCGCCCCGTTACCGGTTTGTTCACCCAGCGGATAAGCGCGGGTGGTGTTGGCGCGCACATCGGAGCCGCCCTGCTTTTCGGTCATCGCCATACCGATGGTGACGCCCTGTTTGTCAAAATACGGTACGTTGCGTTCGTCATACACCGGGGCGAAGATTTTCGGCAGCCAGTCTTTGGCAATGGCCGGTGCGTGTTGCAGCGCCGGAACCGCCGCGAAGGTCATGGTGAGCGGGCAACCGGAACCGGCATCGGCGTTCATGTGCTGATACACCAGCCCGGCGCGGGCGACGTGCGCGCCTTTATTTGACTGCAACCAGGGCAGCGAATGCATCCCGGCCTCAATCGCGGTGCGCATCAGCTCGTGATAGGCCGGATGGAATTTCGCTAAATCGACGCGGTTGCCAAAACGGTCGTGCGGGTAAAACACCGGCTTGTTTTCGTTGGCCTGAAAACCCGCCTCAATTAAATCGCCGCCACAGCGTTGGCCGTAAGCCATTAATTGTTCATTGGCCCAATCGCCACCGTAAGCCGCCACCCAATATTGCAGCGTGGTATCGCTCAGATAGGTGTTGAAATTTTCCAGCGCCGTCGGCTGGTTGAACACCGGATGGGTATCGGCCTGCGCCATGTGTTCGGCGCGGTTCGGTCCGCTGTTGCTCATTCTTGTTATCCTCTGGCTACAACATCAGTGCCGGCAGTGAAGCATGCTCACTGCAGCAGAACAAGCCAGGGGAAATTCACCAGACAGGCCGCTTACAGCGGCCACAGCACCAGCAGCACCGCGATGGTAGCGGCGCCGATAAGGATATTCATGGGCACGCCCACGCGCAGGAAGTCGCTGAATTTATAACCGCCCGGGCCGTACACCATCAGGTTGGTCTGATAGCCCAGCGGCGTGGCGAAGCTGGCCGAGGCTGCCATCATAATGGCGAAAATAAAGGGCTCCGGTGTGACGCCGGCTTTTTCGGTAATTTCAATCACAATGGGCACCATAATCACGGCGGCGGCATTGTTGGTAATCACTTCAGTCAGCAGGGAAACCGCTACATAGGTCAGCACCAGCATCAGCCAGGGGCGGTAATCGCTCAGGTGCACAATGTTGCCGGCAATCCAGGCCGCCACACCGGTTTTTTGCAGCGCAGCTCCTAAGGCAAAAGAGGCAGCAATGGTAATAATCACGGTCAGATCGAGGCTGCGCTCGGCCTGGTTTACATTCAGACAGCCGGTGATCAGCATCAGGCCGGCACCCACCAGCGCGGCATTGAGCATGGAAATCACATTGCAGCCGGCCAGCCCCACCACCGTCAGCAGAATAAACCAGGCCAGATCCCGGCGGCTGCTCAGGGGGCCGCGCTGGTAACGGGCATTACACCGTGTGCGGGTATAAAAAAACCCCGCTGGAGCGGGGTTGGGAGCAATCAGCAAGGTGGCCGGGTGCGGTATTTCCGCCCGTCAGGGCAGGTACTCGCCCTCCGGAGTGATGGTGAACAGGGGATTGCCGTCACTAGATTCCTCTCGCCCTCCCAGAATCTGCCCATTGTCAATGATCAGGGAACGAACAGTTGAGCCGCTGCCCGGGTTCCAGTTCAGCACAGTGCCGGTATCTCCGGAGGTTGCCCCATTCGCCACCGTAAACGCGGCTAAGTAGTAACGCGTCTGGCCGCCGGCCTGAGTAAAGTAGCCGCCGGCGTAGAGCACATTATCGTGCACTGCGAGGGTTTCTACCCAGTTATTGGCGCCCGGGTTCCAGTCCAGCAGGGTGCCCGGGGTGGCGACATTCGCCACCGTAAACGCGGCTAAGCGGTTACGCGTCTGGCCGCCGGCCTGAGTAAACCAGCCGCCGGCGTAGAGCACGTTATTGTGCACAGCGAGGGTGCGTACCTCGTCATTGGTGCCCGGGTTCCAGTCCAGCAGGGTGGCGGGGTTGCCCGGAGTTGCCCCATTCGCCACCGTAAACGCGGCTAAGCGCTCACGCGGCTGGCCGCCGGCCTCAGTAAACCTGCCACCGGCGTAGAGCACGTTATTGTGCACGGCAAGGGTGTTTACCGAGCCATTGGCGCCCGGGTTCCAGTTCAGCAGTGCCCCATCAGCCAGCGAAAACGCGGCTAAGGTGTTACGCGTCTGGCGCGTCGGGCCGCCGGCCCGAGTAAACTCGCCGCCGGCGTAGAGCACGTTATTGTGCACGGCGAGGGTGCGAACAGTGCCACTGACACCCGAGTTCCAGTCCAGCAGGGTGGCGGTTTCCCCGGGGGTTGTTCCATTAGGCACACTAAACGCGACTAAGAACGCACGCGTCTGGCCGCCGACCATAGAAAACCAGCCGCCGGCGTAGAGCACGTTATTGTGCACGGCAAGGGTGCTTACCGCGCTGTTGGGGCCCGGGTTCCAGGGCAACAAATTACCCTGACGATCGAATGCCGCCAGATAAGGCTGGGCCTGATGGCGCCCACGACCGACTAAACCACCATCGCCGCCGGCCAGAATGGCTCCGGGGCTGACCGCCAGTGCCGCAATCCGACCGTCAACACCCGGGTTCCAGTCCAGCAGGGTGCCGGGGGTTGCCCCATTCGCCACCGTAAACGCGGCTAAGCGGTTACGCGTCTGGCCGCCGGCCAGAGTAAACTGGCCGCCGACGTAGAGCACGTTATCGTGCACGGCGATGGTTTCTACAGAGCGATTGGCGCCCGGGTTCCAGTCCAGCAGGGTGCCCGGGGTGGCGACATTCGCCACCGTAAACGCGGCTAAGCGCTCACGTGGCTGGCCGCCGGCCTGAGTAAACCCGCCGCCGGCGTAGAGCACGTTATTGTGCACGGCGAGGGTGCGTACCTCGCCATTGGCGCCCGGGTTCCAGTCCAGCAGGGTGGCGGTATTCCCAGAAGTTGCCCCATTCGCCACCGTAAACGCGGCTAAGTAGTTACGCGTCTGGCCGCCGACCTGAGTAAACCAGCCGCCGGCGTAGAGCACGTTATTGTGCACGGCGAGGGTGTTTACCCGGCCACTGGCGCCCGGGTTCCAGTCCAGCAGGGTGGCGGCATCTCCGGGGGTTGCCACCGTAAACGCGGCTAAGCGGTTACGCGGCTGGCCGCCGGCCTGAGAAAAGCTGCCGCCGGCGTAGAGCACGTTATTGTGCACGGCGAGGGTGTTTACCCAGTAATTGGCGCCCGGGTTCCAGTCCAGCAGGGTGGCGCTATTCCCAGAAGTTGACCCATTCGCCACCGTAAACGCGGCTAAGTAGTTACGCGGTTGGCCGCCGGCCTGAGTAAACTCGCCGCCGGCGTAGAGCACGTTATTGTGCACGGCGAGGGTGAGCACCGTGCGATTGGCACCCGGGTTCCAGTCGGTCAGTTGCCCCAGTGCGTTGACATGCGCCAGCCGGGCGCGTGGCTGACCATCCACTTCGGTAAAGTTGCCACCCAAATACCACCCCCCCTGTCCATCACTTGCAATGGCGAGTGCTGTTCCATTCACCAGCGGAAACGCCAGCGCATGCTCATTACCTGAGCCTGCCGGTGGTAATGCCGTGGCATTCCCTGTAGGCGCTGCAATGTGGGTAAAAGAGCCGCCCACATAGCGCACGTCGTTCAGCATGGCCTGGGTGAGCACCTCTCCGTTGAGTTGGGGCTCTGTTGGGGTTGAACTGGTCCAGCCGATCAGATGGCCATTTTTTTCCAGCGCCAGATACAGCGGTTTATTTTTGATCACATCGGGCAACACGAAGGGCGGCTGAACATTCAGGTGCAACGTTGCGCCATCGGCGGCGTAATGATCCAGATTGGTGGTCGGCTGAGTGGCAACATAAAGGGCATAATCGGCATCCGGTTCTTCCGGCCAGCTCAGTTGCAGATGCCGGAAAGGATCGCCGCTTGGCTCATCGGTGAAATAGGCCACACTGAGGTTGCCATAATGCAGTCGGGTGGCCCAGGGCGTTGCTGGTATGGGGGTGGCGCTGCGCTCATGGCTGATGAGCACCAGGCCTCTTCTTGGCAGTTCTGCAGTAACGGCCACATAGTATGTGGTCATATTGTTCAGGTTATCAAGGCGGTATTGCGTGAGCGGGGCGTTGAAACAGGTGCGCCCGCCCGTTTCATAGCTTGCAGGAACCTTGGGATCGATGTCCGGGCTGGTGGCGTGATAAATGCAATACCTCGAGACATCTGTATCTAGCACCGCCTGCCAGCTCAGATCGATCAGTGCGTCGCCGGCGCTGGCTGTAAACTGCTGCAATAGGTTGGTAAAGGTGGCGTTGATCTGACACGGCCCGGTCACAGGCCCGATGGTAAAAGTGTTGCCGCTCAGAGTGCCGTTACAGCCGGATACGGATGCAATGGCATAACCGGCATCCGGTGTCAGAATCAGCGTGCCAGTGCTGCCATATCCGATGCTCTGGCTGGCCGGGGTAACAGAGCCACCATTGCCGGCGGTTGCGGTTACGCTGTACTGGTTCTGGCTGAACGTGGCCGTTACTACACAGGCGGCCGTCACCGGCCCGGTGGTAAAGGTGTTGCCGCTCAGAGTGCCGTTACAGCCGGAGACCTGATCAATGGCATAACCAGTATCCGGTATCACACTCAGCGTGGTGGTGCTGCCATGTCCGATGCTTTGGCTGGTCGGGGTAACAGAGCCACCGTTACCGGCGGCTGCGGTTACCTCATATTGATTCAGGCTGAACGTGGCCGTTACAGCACAGGCGGCTGTCATCGGCCCGGTGGTAAAGGTGTTGCCGCTCAGGGTGCCGTTACAGCCGGAGACCTGATCAATGGTATAGCCAGTATCCGGTGTTACGGTTATGACGCCGGTAGCACCCTGTTGCACTTGTTGCCCGGAAGGTGATACCGACCCACCAACGCTGGCGTTGGCGTTGATGGTGTATTGCACATCATCGGTTCGGGTGCTGAAGGTTGCAGTAATGTTGCATGCTTCGGTCACCGGCCCGGTGATAAAGGTGTTGCCGTTCAAAGTGCCGTTACAGCCAGATACGGATTCAATGGCATAACCGGTATCCGGTGTCAGAATCAGCGTGCCAGTGCTGCCATGACGGATGGTCTGGCTGGTCGGCGTCACAGAGCCGCCATTACCGGCGGTTGCGGTAACGCTGTACTGGTTCTGGCGGAACGTGGCCACAACCTCACAGTTCCCAGTAGCCGGACTGGTGGTATAGGTGTTGCCGCTCAGGGTGCCGTTACAGCCGATGACCTGATCAATGGTATAGCCAGTATCCGGTGTTACGGTTATGACACCGGTAGTCCCCTGTTGCACTTTTTGCCCGGAAGGTGACACTGATCCGCCACCGATTGCGCTGGCGTTGACGGTATAGCGCTGATCTCCTGTCTGAGCGACGAAGGTGGCAGTAATGCTGCAGTCATTGTTAACCGGTGCGGTGATAAACAGATTGCCGTTGAGTGTGCCGCTGCAGCCATCAACCGAGCCAATATCGTACCCCGTTGAAGGCATAATGTGGATTTGGCCCTGCTGGCCCTGATCAAGGCTCTGTAACGGTGGGAAAACAGTGCCTCCAGCACCCGCAGTGGCGCTGACGGTGTACCGCGGCTGAGCATCGTTGCTGCTGTCGCTATCACTGCCGCCGCCTCCGCCACCGCACGCGGTTAATAACAGTAGCGATGAGAGTATAACAATGGCCGATTTCATTCCTTTCTCCTGACCAGGGCTTATTCCGGACGCAATAACGCCAATACCAGAAGCCGGTTCGTGGTGCCGGTCGTATCTGGTGAGCGAGATATTGCTGCGAGTGTTATGACAAAAGACTGCATCCATTCAGTTGCCGCAGGCGGCATGATGGGGGTGTAATCCTTTACGGGGGCGGAATGTAAACGAGCAATGGCAGTGATGCAAGAATGAATGGCACCGGTTGCTGTCATTGTGAACCGGTGCACAGCGGAGTGTTGCTGATATTACAGCGGCCACAGCACCAGCAGCACCGCGATGGTGGCAGCACCAATAAGGATATTCATGGGCACGCCCACGCGCAGGAAGTCGCTGAATTTATAACCGCCCGGGCCGTACACCATCAGGTTGGTCTGATAGCCCAGCGGCGTGGCGAAGCTGGCCGAGGCGGCCATCATAATGGCGAAAATAAAGGGCTCCGGTGTGACGCCGGCTTTTTCGGTAATTTCAATCACAATGGGCACCATAATCACGGCGGCGGCATTGTTGGTAATCACTTCAGTCAGCAGGGAAACCGCTACATAGGTCAGCACCAGCATCAGCCAGGGGCGGTAATCGCTCAGGTGCACAATGTTGCCGGCAATCCAGGCCGCCACACCGGTTTTTTGCAGCGCAGCTCCTAAGGCAAAAGAGGCAGCAATGGTAATAATCACGGTCAGATCGAGGCTGCGCTCGGCCTGGTTTACATTCAGACAGCCGGTGATCAGCATCAGGCCGGCACCCACCAGCGCGGCATTGAGCATGGAAATCACATTGCAGCCGGCCAGCCCCACCACCGTCAGCAGAATAAACCAGGCCAGATAGGCGCGGTTATGGCGCGGGGTTTCTTTGCCCAGGTCATTCACCAGCAAAAAGTCTTTGTTAAAGCGCTGACGACTGACGAACGCCGGCCGCGCTTCCAGCAATAAGGTATCGCCGGCCTGCAACTTAATAGAACGCAGATTGCCCTGCACCCGTTCGCCGTTACGCGCTACCGCCAGCACCACCGCACCGTAACGGTCGCGGAACTGGGCATCACGAATGGCCTGACCAATGGCCGCACAGTGCGGTGACACCACGGCCTCCACCAGGCAACGCTCGGCGCGCTGTTTACTGAGGGCGTTATCGTTTTCCAGCGCCGACGGCACAATGCCGTTAATGCGCAGCAGTTCAGAAATGGCTTCGGTATCACCGGCGAACACCAGCCGGTCACCGCCCTGCAAAGGTTGCTCAGAGGCCACCGCCGTCAGTACCGTTTCGCAGCGCTCAATCTCCACCAGATACACCCGCTCCAGCTCGCGCAGGCCGGCTTCTTCAACGGTTTTGCCCACCAGCGGGCCATCGCTGGCCACCGACACTTCGAGGGTAAATTCGCGCAGGTTGGTAAAGGCTTTCTTATTGCTGCGGTCGGGCAGCAGACGCGGAAATACCAGCCACATAAACAGCAGGCCAACCAGTGCCACCGGCAAACCGACGGCGGTAATGGAAAACAGCGACAACCCATCACGGCCGGTGAGCGCCTGATACTGGCCATTCACCACCAGGTTGGTGCTGGTGCCGATTAAGGTCAGGGTGCCGCCGAGAATGGCGGTATAGCTGAGGGGAATCATCAGCTTGGATGGGGCAATGCCGATTTTCTGCGACCAGCTGTTAATGGCCGGAATCATGGTCGCCACCACCGGGGTGTTGTTCAGAAAGGCGCTGAGAAACACCACCGGGCCGAAAATCCGCAGCATGGCCGAACGCAGAGTACCGGGCGACCCCAGTAAACGGTTGACCAGAATATCGATACCGCCCGAGCTGTGCAGACCGGCGGCCACCACAAACATCGCCGCCACGGTAATGAGGCCGCTGTTGCTGAAACCCGCCAAAGCCTCAGCGCTGGTCAGAATACCGGTGGCACTGAGCAGGGTCAGGGCCGCCATCATGGCAATATGCGGCTGCACGCGGGTAAAAATCAGCGTCAGTAACACACCAGCAGTCAGAGTAAGAGCAAACCAGCCTTGCCAATCCACGGCCAAATCCTCGGGGTTTTTGCAGGCTGGCATAGTAGAGCAGGCTTAAGATTACAAAAAAGAATATAAATTTATTAAATTAGACCCCAATGGAATAAAAAATAGCTTTGCCAGTCCGCCTACTGGCGCTTTTTACAAATTCGGCCAAGATAGCGCCCTTATTAAGATTCTCTGCAAGCAAGGAAGTCATTGTGAACAGCATCGCCCTCTCCCGGCCACTGGCCGTGGTGAAAACCATGCGCGGCAACTTTTTACTGCTGCCGCCGGTGTGCATTGCCCTGGGGTTGGCCACCAGCCTGCAGGCCGGGGCGGGTATGGACTGGCTGATGCTGGGGCTGATTATGCTGGGCGGCGTACTGGCGCACGTCAGTGTAAACATGCTCAACGAGTATCAGGACTTCAGCAGCGGGCTGGATTTCAACACCCGCCGCACTCCCTTCAGCGGAGGCACCGGCGCCTTACCGGCGCAACCGACCGCGGCCCGCCTGGTGCTGGCCGGCGGCATTGTTACCCTGCTGTTGGTGATTGCTATTGGTCTGTTTTTTATTGTCCGCAGCGGCTGGAGCATTCTGCCCTTCGGCCTGCTCGGTGCCGCGTTGATTGTGCTGTACACCGGGCCGATTAACCGCAACCCGCTGCTGTGTCTGATTGCTCCGGGGCTGGGTTTTGGCGTACTGATGGTCGCCGGTAGCCATTTATTGCTGGCCGGCAGCGTCGACAGCCGTGCCTGGCTGGCGTCCTTACTGCCGTTCTTTCTGGTGAATAACCTGCTGCTGCTGAACCAGTTTCCGGATATCGACGCCGACCGTCAGGCCGGCCGCTACCATGCCCTGATCGCCTGGGGCGTTAAGCGCTCAGCACAGATCTTTACCGGCTTCTGGCTGGCCGCGATTGCGGTGGTGGTGGGGGGGATTCTGGCTGGTTTATTCCCGGCCGCATCCTGGCTGACCCTGATCGGTCTGGCACCGGGCGTGGTGGCGGTGCGCGGGGCGTTCGTGCAGGGCGCGGCACTGGGTGAGCACCCGCCCTATCTGGCCGCCAACGTAATCTGTACGCTGCTCAGCCCGCTGATTCTGGCGTTAACGCTGTTGTTGTGACACTTACAGCGGCGTGCCGCTGAAGCGGCCGGCCAGAAACTCCTGGGTTAAGGCCAGCGCCGCAATGGCGCGGCCTTCGGTGCAGTCTTCCTGGGCGTACAGTTCGTGCAGACGCTCCAGCGACCAGGGCACCAGTTCCAGCGGCTCGGGTTCATCCCCTTCCAGCTGCGACGGGTACAGATCACGCACCAGCACCACATCAATGCCGCTTTTCATATAGCTTGGCGACAGGCTGAGTTTTTTCAGCCAGATAAACTCGCGTCCGGCGTAGCCGATTTCTTCCTGCAGCTCACGGTTGCAGGCATCGCGCAGGCTCTCACCCAGATCAATGGCGCCTTTCGGCAGGGTTAAGGTGTAATCCTCGATGCCGCCGCCGTACTCACGGATCAGAGCCACCGTCTTATCGTCCAGCAGCGCCACCAGCATCACCGCGCCGGAACCACCGGGCACCAAACGCTCATAAGTCCGCTCAACCCCGTTGCTGAAACGCAGATCAAAAGACTCCACCCGGAACAGGCGGCTCTGGGCTACAACATGCCGTTGCAGAATTTCAGGTTTTTTATGCATGGCTACCCTGCTTACAATGTCGGTCTCGCACCGGAGTATAACCCTATGAGTCTGCCTGACTGGCAACAAATTGATACCGTGCTGCTGGATATGGACGGCACCTTGCTCGACCTGCATTTTGACAACTATTTCTGGCTGGAGCACCTGCCGGCCCGCTATGCCGAGCACCACGGCCTGAGCGAAGAAGAGGCCCTGAGCGAGCTGAACAAAAGCTTCGTTGGCCTGCGCGGCACCCTCAACTGGTACTGCCTGGATTTCTGGACCGACCTCACCGGCCTGCCGGTGGCCGAACTGAAACGCGATGTGCAGCATAAAATCGGCTTCCGGCCGCACGTCCATGATTTTCTCGCCCGTCTGCGCGAGCTGGGCAAGCGCACGGTGATTGTTACCAACGCCCACCGCGACAGCGTGCAATTAAAAATGGAGCGCACCGGCCTCGATAAACTGGTCGACCGGGTGATCAGCTCGCACGATTACCGTGAACCGAAAGAAAGCGCCGGCTTCTGGGACCATCTGCACCGTGACGAAGCCTTCGACCCGGCCCGCACGCTGCTGATTGACGACAGTCAGGCTGTGCTAGAATCCGCCGCCCGCTGGGGCATCGGCTGGTTGCTGACCATTTTCCATCCGGACAGCCAGAAAACCCCGCAGCGCGGCGGGCAATTTCCGGGCATTGATCATTTTGATGAGTTGGAATGGTAGTTTTTTGAAGGTTAAGCGTTCAGGGTTGAGGGTTTGGCGTGCTCCGCAGAAAATCTTAACGCTTAACGCTTAACGCTTAACGCTTAACGCTTAACGCTTAACGCCGAACGCCGAACGCCGAACGCCGAACGCCGAACGAGGCACTATGACCGACAGCAACAACAAAATCCGCCTCGATAAATGGCTGTGGGCGGCACGCTTTTTCAAAACCCGGGCGCTGGCCAAAGACGCTATCGAGGGCGGCAAGGTGCATTACGAAGGCCAGCGCTGCAAGGTCAGCAAAACCCCGGAACTGGGTGCCAAACTGACCATCCGCCAGGGTTTCGATGAAAAAACCGTCATTATCAAAGCCCTGTCCGGTCAGCGCCGCGGAGCCGCCGAAGCGCAGCTGTTATATGAAGAAACACCCGCCAGCATTAAGGCCCGTATGGACGCCGCCGAGCACCGCCGTATTATCCGCGCCAGCCAGCTGGTGCCCGACCACAAACCGAACAAAAAAGAGCGCCGCGACCAGCGCCGCTTTGAACAGATGAACCAGGATTACTGATATGAGCCACACCGACCAACTGCAGCGCTTCAGCTTCGACAACACCGATATCCGTGGCGAAATCGCCCATCTGGAAACCGCTTATCAGGAAGTGGTGCGCCGCCATAATTACCCGCCGCTGATCGCCGGCGTGGTCGGCCAGCTGATGGCCGCTACCGCTATTTTAAGTGCCAACCTGAAATTTGCCGGTCGCCTGACCTTACAGATGCGGATGCCGGGCAACATCACCTTGCTGCAGGCGGAAACCAACGAAAAAGGCCAGCTGCGCGCCATCGCCCGTTACGACGAAAACGCCACCACCGCCGACCTTAACTTTACCGACGGTTCGCTGGTCATCACCATGGAACCGGATCAGGGACAGCGTTATCAGGGCATTACTGCCATCGCCGGCGGCAATATTGCCAGCGCCCTGGAAGACTATTTTGCCCAGTCAGAACAACTGGCCAGCCGCTTCTGGCTGGCCGCCGATGGTGAGCGCTTTGCCGCTGGCCTGATGCTGCAGAAACTGCCAACCCCGGCCGGTAAAGAAGCCGACCTTGATGCCTGGGACCGGGTCAACCACCTGGCCGGCACGATTAAAGAAGAAGAACTGCTGCACCTGCCGGCCGCCACCGTTCTGCACCGGCTGTTCCATGAAGAACAAACCCGCATCTACCCGGCCTCGGAACTCAGCTTTTTCTGCACCTGCTCCAAACCGCGCATCGCTGCCGCCATCGCCCAGCTGGGCCAGGACGAACTGAACAGCATGGTGCAGGAACAGGGCAAAATCGACATCACCTGCGAATTCTGCCAGCAGCATTACAGCTTTGATCAGGCGCAGGTGGATGCGCTGTTCAGTTCGCAGCCGTTGCACTGACGCTGGACGCTGGACGCTGGACGCTGGACGCTGGACGCTGGACGCTGGACGCTGGACGCTGGACGCTGGACGCTGGACGCTGGACGCTGGACGCTGGACGCTGGACGCTGGACGCTGGACGCTGGACGCTGGACGCTGGACGCTGGACGCTGGACGCTGGACGCTGGACGCTGGACGCTGGACGCTGGACGCTGGACGCTGGACGCTGGACGCTGGACGCTGGACGCTGGACGCTGGACGCTGGACGATTTTTGGCTTCTCCCGTCTCCCGTCAAGCGCAGCGAGCGTTTTTTGCTTCAAGCCTCAAGCCTCAAGCTTCCGGCCCCAAACGCAGCGAGCGTTTAGCCGCCAAAAGACACTGTTTAGCATTTAGCCAACCTCTGCTATACTCGCGCGCCTTCACTGAGACCTCTGCCCCAGCTCCATCCGGGCATAGGCAGAAATCAAAGCCTGGCCCTATGTCAGGCGAGACTGACGAGGATCCCACTGGGCACCGATATGAGTACTGTTTACACCGATTTGTCGACTCCTTTCCTGGTAGAACAAGCCATCCTGCGTGGCGAAGGCACACTGCAGGACAATGGCGCACTGGTTGTTGAAACCGGTGTCCGTACCGGCCGTTCTCCGATGGACCGTTTCATCGTTGAAGAGCCAAGCAGCAAAGACGCCATCGACTGGGGCAACATCAACCGCCCGTTCGATGCCGACAAATTTGATGCACTGTGGGATCGCGTGGAAGAGTACCTGGCCCAGCACGACAGCTTTGTATCGCACGTGCACGTTGGCTCCGACCCGCAGCATTACCTGCCGGTTAAAATGGTTACCCAGACTGCCTGGCAAAACCTGTTCGGCCGTAACCTGTTTATCCTGCCGGAAACCTACAACCCGTCTGCCAAAGAAGAGTGGACCATCCTCAACGTACCGGGCTTTGAATGCGTACCGGAACGCGATGGCACCCGTTCTGACGGCACCGTAATTCTGAACTTTGCCCAGCGCAAAGTGCTGCTGGCAGGCATGCGCTACGCCGGTGAAATGAAGAAAGCCATGTTTGGCGTGCAGAACTTCCTGCTGCCGGAAAAAGACGTGCTGCCGATGCACTGCTCTGCCAACGTCGGTGAAGACGGTGATGTGTGCCTGTTCTTCGGCCTGTCCGGTACCGGTAAAACCACCCTGTCCGCCGATCCGGAGCGTTACCTGATTGGTGACGACGAGCACGGCTGGGGCAAAGGCACTGTGTTCAATATCGAAGGCGGCTGCTACGCCAAGACCATCGATCTGTCCCAGAAAAACGAACCCATCATCTGGAACGCCATCCGTTTTGGCGCCCTGGTTGAAAACGTGGTGATCGATCCGGTTACCCGCGCGGCCGATTACACCGACGTGTCCAAAACCGAAAACACCCGTTGTGCTTACCCGCTGAGCCACGTGGAAAAGCGCGTGCTGGAAAACATGGCCGGTGAACCGAAGGCTGTAATCTTCCTGACCTGTGACATGACCGGCGTTCTGCCTCCGGTGTCTATCCTCACCAAAGAACAGGCGGCTTACCACTTCCTGTCCGGTTACACCGCTCTGGTCGGTTCTACCGAAATGGGCGGCAGCAAAGGCCTGAAGTCTACCTTCTCTACCTGCTTTGGCGCGCCGTTCTTCCCGCGTCCGGCCGGCGAATACGCTGAGCTGCTGATGAAGCGCGTCACTGAATTTGACTCCCAGGTGTACCTGGTCAACACCGGCTGGACCGGCGGCCCGAACGGTGGCGGCGGTCAGCGTTTCAGCATCCCGGTTACCCGTGCCGTTATCGCTGCCATTCAGAATGGCAAGCTGCGTGGCGTGGAAACCGAAACCGTACCGGTGTTCAACCTGCTGGTACCGAAGACTCTGGAAGGCGTCGACAGCGTGCTGCTGAACCCGCGCAACACCTGGGCTGACCCGGCCAAGTACGACGAAGCGGCCCGCAGCCTGGCCGCTCAGTTCGTGGAAAACTTCAAGAAGTACGACGTATCCGACGCCATTCTGGCTGCCGGTCCGCAGCTGTAATACAGCAGCGCGTCATAAAAAACGGGAGCTTCGGCTCCCGTTTTTTTTACCTGAATAAAACCGCCGGATGCTTTACAGACATTCCAGCTGCATGGTGGTCTGGAACTGGAAGTTGGATTCCACGGTATGGCGTTCGGCGAAGAACAGATCGAAATTGTAGGTTTCCCCCACCTCAATGCCCAGTTGCTCTGCCATCTCATCCAGATGAATGGTGCGGGTCAGTGCATCGTGCACACCGCCAATATTCACCGCCAGTTTGTTATTAATGTATAAAAACAAATCATCATCACCAGTAAAGGTGAAGCTGGTACCCGGCACATAGGTAAATTTCAGGTGCATTTCCAGCGTAAAGTGGTAATTTCGGCCATTAAAGGAATTGCCAAAGCCTTCGTTATTAATGGGGAAAAAATGATCGCTGTGGTATTCCCACAACCCCGGCTCTACCTCGGTTAATTCCAGGTTTTTGGTAATGGCAATGTTCACGCCCGGCACATCGCGGTACCACTGATCGAAATTGGCTTTGCCGGTCGTGGTATAGCTTTTGGTCTTCGGCTTATAGACCGGGCGGCCATCGTTGCCGAGTGTATCGGTAACAATGTCGTAATCCTCACTGATGCGGTATTCAAAGTCCGGATGGGAGGAATGGAAATCGCGGATCAGCACCGGTACGGTAAGCTTCGGCGGTACAAATTTGCACTCGCACAGTTCGTCATACACATCATTGCTGTCGGTGGCCAGAGCCGCACCGCTCAGCAGCAACAGGGTTGCCAGGGTCAGGGATGGTCGCAACATAAAACGTCTCCGGCTTTTATTCAGGCGGCCAGCATAGAGCAGCGCCGCCCCCCGAAATGCGATGCGCTCCTCAAAGCAGCAGGCATGGCGTTAAAAGAACACTGTCAGCCCGGTGGTCAGCTCAATATTGTGGCTGTTTTTTTCCCGGCCGAGTAATTCGGTCTTAAAAATATGGTCGCGATAATCCAGGTTCCAGGTCAGCCAGTCGCTGAGTATCACGCGGTAACCACTGCCAATCACCAGGGTAAAATGATCATCACCGGCAAAGCGGGTATTGCCGGCACCGGCGACCAGATAAAAGGCGGTGTTCAGGGTTAAATTGCGGGTAATAAAGGCTTCACCGGGGAACAGGTTGTAACCCACCAGCAGGTCGTAATAACGGAATTCACGGTCACCGTCAGTCAGAATGTTTACGCCATTACCATTAATAGTTTCGTAACTGGTCCGACCCGCTTTGCTGACACCGTAATTGGCCTGCAGAAAAAAATCTTCGGTGGCATGAAACGAGGCTTTTACGCCATAGAGCGGTTGCGTACCGAAATCTTCAATACTGATAACCCCGGCAAAAACTCCCGCCTCAAACACTTCATCGTCTATTTTGGCCTGAGACGTTTTTCGTAGTGTTATATCCGGTTCAATAATCTGAATCGGCTTAATCACCACCGTGCCATCATTATTGCTGCTGTCCTGCTGCGCCTGCACCGGCAGCACGGTCAGCGCCGTCAAAATTAAAAAAAGCTGCTGAAACCAAGACGCCATAGGTCGTTACTCACCGTTTGATTATCCGAGAAAATATCCAGCGTGCGGTATTCGCCCCGCAGTACAAAATTAAAACCGATATACCAGTTCACACCAGCACCGATGCTGCGGAAGTTATCTTCCAGCGGGCGGTTGCCGGGCAATTTACTTTTTAATTCCAGTTCCTGACGGCCATAACCCAGCGACACAAAAGGGGTAACAGCCCAGCGGTCGGTCGGTTCCAGAATCAGGCTGGCGGAATACTGCTGGCCATTGGTGGTAGCAGAAAATAACTGGCCAATTTCGGCTTCGATACCGATATGGCGGCTTAAACGAAAGCCCGCCATGGCCGCTACCTGCTCGGCACTTTCCTGCCAGCCCAGGGTAAATCCAAGCCGCACCCGGTGCTGTAAAAAATCACTGTGGCGGGTTTCCGGTAACACCACCGGCACACCGGTATCCACCAGCGTGCGAGCCAGATTTTCGCGTTTTACCCAACCACTGTTGCCCTGCTTATCCACCACCAGATACCAGCTGGTACGACGGCTGACGATGCCGATGGTGGCGCCTTTTTCCACCACATAGATCACCGGATAACCACGCCCAGGCCCGGTGTGCAACTCCAGGTACGGATCAATAACCGTTGCCTGCAAGGCCTGGGCGGCGGCTTCCTCACTGACGGCAGGAACATGACTGTTGTCTGCCTGAGCCGGCAGCAGCCAGAGTGAAAAAAACAACAGAATAAAAACCGGCATAGGCTGCTCGTTATAAAAAAACGCGCCCAGCCTACCGAAAAGCCACCGCTGGAATACAGCAGCTTTTCCCCTTCCGGCCAAATGCATGCTCAGGCTGTGACGATCACAGCACAGAGAATGAGAACTGGGTCAAATCCTGTGTAAAAATGTAGCGGCGCGTAACAGAAGTTTGAACGGGTACCGCTCATAAGGATTTTTTAATGATGATAATGCCGCCCCTTTCGGTTACCGGTTTCTGTCGGGAGTTACGCCATGCGGGCCTGGTTATTGTCATTATTTTTGTTGTCGCTGCCGGCGCTGGCGGTTGCGGACGCTATTGATTTCGGCCACGACAAAACCCGCGCTCGCGCCGAGCAGGCCATGCAGGAAGTACAGCGGTTATCCAGTGATATTCAGCAATTAAAACAACGGGTTATCTCCCTGAATAAAGACCTGCAGACCACCGAAGAAGCCCTGCTGTTTCCCACCAACAGCCAATTCACCGTGTTTGTTTCGCAAACCGGCGGTGCCTTTTTTACGCTGGAAAGCGTGCGCCTGGTTATCAACGACCGCACCGTGGCCAGCCATTTGTATTCCGCCCGTCAGCGTGAAGCGCTGCAACGCGGTGGCGTACAGAAACTCTTTATGACCAACCTCGCCGAAGGCAAACATCAGGTGACCGCCTTTTTTACCGGCATCGGCCCCAATGGCCGCGCCACCAAGCGCGCTGCCGAGCTGACGCTGGAAAAAGGCAAGGCCAGCCAGTTTATTGAACTGGCCATCGCCGATAACAGTGCCCGGCAGGAACCGGTATTCAGCGTCCGCCCATGGTAACGCCCATGCGTAAGCTGTTATTGCTGTGGCTGCTGGCCACCAGCCTGCCGCTGCAGGCCGCGCTGGTACGCGAGCCGGAATACGGCGGCATTCTGTTTAATTACTTCCAGCAGGATTATTTTGCCGCGCTGGTGCAGTACCAATACGCGGCCGGTAAAAATGCCCTGCAGCATCATGGCGATGAAGCCCGCTTGCTGCAGGGCGGCATGGCCTTGTCCTACGGGCTGACGGAACAGGCCGGGCAGATTTTTAACGATCTGCTGACCCCCCAGGTAAACGCCAGCCAGCGCAACCGTGCCTGGTTTTATCTGGCCAAACTGCATTACCAGAAGGCCGATATCCCCCGTGCCGCCCATGCCCTGCAGCAAATTGATGGCTCCTTACCGGCAGATTTAGCGGCCGAATTTAACTATCTGGCCACCCTTATCAATATCCGCAACCAACAGCTGGACGCCGCGCAGCAAGGTCTGCAACAGGCCGGTGCAGACCAGTACCAGCCGTACCTGCTGTATAACCTGGCCATCACCCGGCTGCAGAATGGCGACCAGACAGGCGCTGCCGCCACCCTGAATCAGGTGATGGCGCTGGCCAGCAGCCGCAACAATGCTGAAATGGCCGCCCTGGCTGACCGCGCCCGTCACGCGCTGTCACAACTGGCCCTGCAACAGGGCGAACTGCTGACCGCCTGGAACCATCTGCAGCAGGTGCGCACCACCGGCCTGTACTCCAACCGCGCCCTGCTCACCTATGCCTGGGCGGCTATCCGCCTGCAGCGCTATGGCGATGCGGTGCCGGCGTTACAGCTGCAGGAGCAACGTTCCATTGCCATTCCGGAAACCCAGGAAGCCAAAGTGCTGCTGGCCCATGTGTATGAAACCCAGGGCGCCCACCGCAGCGCCTTGCGCCAGTATCTGGTCGCCGAAAATGCCTTTAAAGACGGCTTAGCCACCCTGCAGGACGCCCGCCGCATTATTGCCGCGCAGGAAATCCCGCAGGAATTTGTTATCAACCTTGAAGCCATGCTGGACGAATCCGACTGGTACGGCATGCAGCCCAGCCTTGATTACAACAAGCTCACCCCGTTCCTGACCGAACTGATGGCGTCCAACCATTTTTATTCCGTGATCAAAGAGCTGCGCGACCTGTATGGCATCCGCCGCAATCTGGAATTCTGGCAGATGCAGACCCGGCAGCACGCCCTCATTATCCGTCTGCGCCGTGAGCAAAGCGGCATGGAACAGCTGATGGCCGATGTGCAGCGCAGCGAACAGCAATTCCGTTTTTATAAAACCTCGTTACAGGAACTGCGCCTCACCACCCTGACCCTGCCGGAGTGGGATCAGGAACGCTTTGCCAGCCTGTGGAAAAACACAATGCGTGAACTGGATCTGGTCGACGACCGGGTCAGTCAGGTGGCCGCCATCCGCGCGCCGTACCGGCTCAGTCAGCAACTGGAACAGCAAAGCCAACAGATGACCGCCCGGGTAGAACAGGAACTGGCCGCCACCAATGGCCTGATCCGGGCCCTGGAAAACCGTATGCGGGCGGTGATTCAGGCCGAACTCGACCGCCATGAAGAACGCATCCGTTATTACTGGGCGCAGGCACGGCTGGGCAAAGCCCGCCTGTACGACAAAGCCCTGATCAATCTGGAAGAATCCGGCACAGGAGCAACACCATGAAATACTGGATCAGCCTCAGCCTGCTGGCGCTGTTAAGCGGCTGCAGCCTGTTCGGCGGCAACAACACCATTGGCGGCCTGAAGAGCAGCCAACCAGAACAGAGCGATCTGGATTTTGCCAACCTCGATCATCAGCAGGTGCGGCAGGAGTATCAGGAGCTGCTGGATCTGGTCGATGACCAGTTTCTGAAAGAACAGATTGAGCGCCGCATCGCCGGTGTCTCCATGGCCGGCGGCGACCAGCAGCAGGGCAGCCAGGCGCGGCCGCAGCGGGGCTATTACCGCGAAGCCATTAATTCCTACATCGACATTCTGGAAAAATACCCCAACTCGCCCGACAACGCCGAAGTGCTGTACCAGCTGTCGAAAGCCTATGAAATGGAAGGTGAGATCAACAACACCGAAGCCATGCTGAAACGCCTGATCACCCTGCATCCGGATTACAGCGGCGTGGCGGAAGCCCATTTCCGCCTCGGCGATATCCGCTTCAGCCATCAGGATTACCGCCAGGCCGAAGTGCATTACCGCGCCAGCACACGCACCGAATCCCCGCAGCTAAGCCTGAACGCCCACTACATGCTGGGCTGGGCGCTGTACAAGCGCGGCCTGTTCGATGATGCACTGGAATCCTTTGCGCTGGTGCTGAACCGCATTATGGACAGCGACGGCAGCGCCACCGACCAGCAGGGCAAACCCATGCTGCCGGACACCCTGCACTCCATCAGCCTGGCACTGGTTAACATCGGTGGCGCTGACAAAATTGATGACGTACGCGGCCTGCGCCATAAAGACTGGATCTGGCAGGTGTATGAAAATCTCGGCGCCTACTATCTGGAAAAAAACCGCTACGCCGACAGCGCCGCCACCTACCGGCATTTTGTCCGCCGCTTCCCGCTCGATCGCCGCGCACCGGACATGCAGAACCGGCTGATCGCCGCCTACACCAAGGGCGCCTTTGCCCGCGATGTGTTACTGGCCAAGCAGGATTATGTACAGGCCTATGGCATCGGCTCGGCCTACTGGCAGCAGGCTGACGCGCCTCAACAACAAATACTCCGTGCCAGTCTGCAGCCCTACCTGCGTGAACTGGCCGCGCACTATCACGCTCAGGCGCAGCAACAAACCAAACTCGGCAGCGACCAGCGCGACCGCGATCTGCAGAAAAAAGCCCGCCAGTCGTATCAGGACGCCACCGGTTATTACGCGCTGTATTTAAGCAGTTTTCCTGACAGCAGCGACCGTGCCCAGCAGCGCTTCCTGAAAGCCGAAGCGCATTTTGAAGCCGGCCAGTTCAGCGCCGCCGCCGCCGATTATGAGCAGGTCAGCTACCAGTATCAGGACACCAAATTCAACAACCGAGCCGGTTACGCCGCCATCATTGCCTGGCAACAGCGGGTCACTGAACTGGAGAAAAAACCGGCCGAAAAATCCGCCGCCCAGGAACAGGCCGTGGCCAGTATGCTGCGCTTTGCCGCCGCCTACGACAGCGATGAACGCTCGCCGGCGGTACTGACCAACGCCGCCAGCTATCTGTTCAGCCTGAATCGTTATCAGCAGGCCATCGACATTGCCGATGAGCTGCTGCAGAGCAAGCAGAAACTGGATAAAAAACTGCAGCAAACCGCCTACGGCATTATGGCGCACTCATATTTCCAGCTGCAGAACTACGCCGCCGCCGAAACCCACTACGACCGGCAACGGCAGCTGACCCCGGCCGGGCCGGAATACACCGACATCAGTAACCGCATGGCCATTGCCGTGTTCAAAAAGGCCGAAGGCCTGATCGCTGCCGGCCAGAAACCCGCCGCCGCCACCGAACTGCTGCGCATTAAACAGATCGCGCCCGGCAGCAGCATCCGCGTGGCCGCTCAGTACGATGCCGCCGTGCTGTTATTGGGTAACCAGCAATGGCAACCCGCCATCAGCGAACTGGAAGAGTTGCGCCGCCACTACCCACAGCATGAACTGGCCGCAGAATTTCCGCGCAAACTGGCCTTTGGTTACGAACAGGCCGGCCGCTTAAAAGACGCGGCGGCGCTGTATCTGTATCTGTACCGCAACGACCAGGACGAAACCGTAAAACGCGACGCCCTGTTTGCCACCGCCGGTCTGCACGAAAAAACCGGCCGCGCCGCTGAGGCGCTGGAATTCTACAAAACCTGGGCGCGCAATTACGAACAGCCGTTCGATAACCGTATGGAAGCGCGTTACCGCATCGCCGTTATTTATGACCAGCAACAAGACATGGCGCGCAAATTATTCTGGCTGCGCCGCATTATGGAAGGTGATGCCACCGCTGGCCCGCAACGCAGCGACCGCTCGCAATGGTTAGCGGCTTGGGCGGCGAATGAATACGGCGATTATTTTGCCAAAGAATTCAGCAGCCGCCGGCTGGCCAGCAACCTGGAGCGCAACCTGCCGTGGAAACAGCAAATGCTGCAGGATGCCGTCAGCCGTTATCAGCAGGCCGCTGATTATGGCCTGCTCGAATTCACCACCCGCAGCAGCTTCCGCATCGCCAGCCTGTACCAGCAATTTGCTGCCGAGCTGCGCGGGCTGCCGGTGCCGGCCGGCTTATCCGAGCAGGACGCCGCCACCTTCCGCAGCATTATTGCAGACCAGGCCACGCCCATGCAGGAACTGGCGGTGGCGGTGTACAGCAGCAATATCGAACAGGCCTGGCAAGGCCATTACAACGAATGGATCAGCAACAGCTACCAGCAATTAGCGCAGCTGCAGCCGGCCCGTTTCAACAAACACGAACAGCAGAAGAGGTACGGCGATGAAATCCGTTAATCCACTGGCACTTATCCTGCTGATGCTGCTGGGTGGCTGTGCCAGCCAGCCGCAGACCGCCACTCCGGACAGCCTGACGTTGCAGAACACCGCCCAGTTTCTGCCGCGCCAGCAGTACGACGAGCAAGGTCGCAAGCTGCCCTACCAGGCCAGTGAAAATCCCTATTTATTGCAAAGCGGCCGGCTGAATAAAGGCTCGGTCCTGTTGTTTACCGAAGCGCGCCGGGCGCTGGCGGCGGACGATGAAAAAACCGCCGTGCAAAAGTTAAAGGTGATTGTGCAAAACGATAAAACCCTGGCCGGGCCACTGGTGCTGCTGGGTGACATCGATATGCAGCATCAGCGCTTTGCGGAGGCCGCCGCGCACTATCAGCAGGCGCTCGATATTAATGCCGTTAACGTCAATGCCTGGCTCGGACTGGCGCAGGCGCAACGGCAACTGGGGCAATTTCTGGCGGCCCAGAACAGCTACCACCAGGCCCTTACGCAGTGGCCGGATTTTCCCGAAGCGCATCTGAACCTGGGCGTACTGTACGACCTGTATCTGAACAAACCAGAACAGGCGCAGGCGCATTACGAAGCTTTTTTATTCCTGACCCACTACCGCAGTCATGACGCTCATGACTGGCTGGCCGAAGTACGCAGCCGCACCGGCATTAAGCGCAGTTTTGTCGACGCCGGCAGCCCGGTCAGCCCCGGCAACACCGCCCTGACGGCGCAGGATGAGGGTTAATTCTATGCAAAAAATACTGCTGCTGGCACTGCCAGCCCTGCTGTTGGTTACCGCCGCCAGCGCCGAAGAGCCGATCAAACTGCAGAGCAAAATTGTCGGCGATAAAGAACAACCGGCCGTCAGTTACTTTGTGCCCTGGCAGGGGCCAGCGGGTAACGAACGGTTGTACCAGAACGTAGAAGAACGCTACGACAACAGCCTGGAAGCCATCGACCGGGAAGTATTACTGCGCTCCATGCGCATCTACGACGAACTGAACCTGGAAAATAATCCGGCGACGCAACAATAAAACGAGGACAAAAAAATGGCTGATTTTTACAGCATTATGGTTGGCTTTATGCAGCAGGGCGGCCTGTTTATGTACCCCATTGCGGTGGTACTGCTGATCGGTGCCGCCATCACCATCGAACGCTGGGTTTATCTGAAGCGGGAAAAAATCCGCAATCAGAAAGCCTTTGAAGATTTTCTGCCGCTGCTGCGCACCAATGACCATGAAAAAATGACCCTGTTCACCCGCGATAACCAGGCGCCGGTATCGCGCATTATCGGCTGTGGTCTGGACATGATGAAAGTCACCAAACAGCGGGCCGATGTCGAACAAGCGATGAACGAAGGCGTGATGGAAGTTATGCCGAAACTGGAAAACCGCACCGCCTATCTGGCCACTCTGGCCAACGTCGCCACCCTGCTGGGTCTGCTCGGTACCATTATTGGTCTGATCGCCGCCTTCGCCGCCGTGGCCAACGCCGATCCGGCGGAAAAATCGGCGCTGTTATCACAGTCTATTTCCATCGCCATGAACACCACGGCCTTTGGTCTGATTGCCGCCATTCCGCTGCTGATTGCCAACGCCGTGATTACCAAAAAAACCCGCGACATTATCGACAGCATCGAAATGGCCAGCATCAAGTTCCTGAACGTGATGACGCTGAACCGCGCCATTGAAGCCGGCGCACCGAAAATGCAGCAGGCCGCCTGATGACATTCCGCATAAAACGCCCGCAGGAGGATGAAGCCGATATCGACATCACCTCCTTCATGAACCTGATGATTGTACTGGTACCGGTGCTGCTGCTCAGCCTCACCTTCACTAAAGTGCGGGTGATCGATATTAATCTGCCGGAACTCAGCGGCGGCGCCTCGGCCGCTCAGCTCAGTCAGTCGCAGCTGGATATCGTGGTGGATGACAGCGGTTTTGCGGTGTTTTTCCCCGGTAGCAAATTAATCAGCAAAATTCCGCGTGCAGACGGCCAGTATAACTACCGGCAATTATCGCTGGTTATGCAGGACCTGAAAGAGCAGGTCAGCGATAAAAAAGACGCCACCATTGTGGCCGCCCGCGATGTCGATTATCAAACCCTGATTTCAACCATGGACGTGGTCAAATCCTATAAAACGGTATTGGCCGCCAGCCTGGTTGAAGTGGAATTATTTCCCGAGATTTCGCTCGGGGATAAAAAACGCTGAGGTGACTATGAGCCAGAGTTTTATCCAGCGCCGCACCACCAAAACCGCGACCTTAAATCTGGTGTCGCTGATGGATATTTTTACCATTCTGGTGTTTTTCCTGCTGATGAACACCGGCGACAGCCAGGAACTGGCCAAGGCCAACTTTGTTAAGCTGCCCGACTCCAACGCCGACGGTGCACTGCACGGCCAGCTGGTAATTAATGTCGGCGATGAATTTATTACCATCGACAATGAACAGGTGGTGGCCGTTAAAGACGTGAATCGCCAGCCCGGTGAAGTGAATAAACCACTGGCCGATAAGCTGCAGGCCTTCGCCGCCGACAGCGGTGAATTATCCGAAACCGAACAGAAAATCGGCCGTGCCGTCACCATCATGGGTGACCGCAGCGTGCCCTACGATTTATTAAAAGCGGTGATGACCACCTGCAGCGCCTACGGTTTCCGCAATGTGTCGCTGGCGGTCAATCAGGTAGCCGCCTCTGCCTTAACCGGGGAGGGCGCATAATGCAGGCCGCAACCAATTACATGGCGCTGGAACTGGCGCTGCCCTGGAGCGTTAACGCCGAACGTGACCGGCGCTTTTATAAACGCCTGCAACGGGCCGGGCTGGGGTTGCTGGTGCTGTTTATTGTGGTGCCGTTTCTGCCCACCTGGGACGTCAGTTTTTCTGAGCTGCAAATGGAACCGACGGTGCGTACCCAGGTGATCCTGACGCCGCCGAAAATGCCCGAACCGGCCAAGCCGGTGCAGGAAACACCACCGCCACCGCCGCCCAGCAAAACCCCGCCGCGCCCGCAGCCGGTGGAAGCTGCCAATAAACCGGCCAGCGGCAATCCGCCGCCACAGGCACTGGCGGCTTTGTCGTCGCTCAGCGCCATGCAGAATAAAGTGGACGTCAGCCGCCTGCAGAACCGTAATTTATCGGTCAAAGGCGGTGAAGCCCGCACCACCCAGAGCGCCAGCCTGGGGGCGGAAAATCTCAGCGGTAAACGCCTGAACGATGCCGACCTGAACGTGGCGGTGAAAGGCTCGGCGCTGGGCAGCCACAACGGCACCGCCATCGACAGCCCGATTGCCGCCATGGATTTACCGGATGAAAACGGCGAATGGAGCGAAGGCGGCGCCGGCCGGCGCGACATGGAAAGCATCCGCCGCACCATCGAAAACGCCAAAGGCCAGGTGTATGCACTGTACGCCAAAGCGCTGCGCCAGCACCCTGACCTGAACGGCAAATTTATTTTTGAACTGGTGGTGGAGCCGGACGGCCGCGTTACCCGGCTGAAACTGATCCAGAGCGACCTGCGCCTGCGCGATCTGGAACAGCAGATGCTGGCCAAAATCGCCGCCATTCATTTCGGCAAAGAAAAGGCTGCCCCCACCCGGGTGCAGTACACCTTCGTAATGATTCCCAGCTGATCCGTTCCGGACGCTTTGCCGCAATTTCGCAAATCGTCCGGACCGAATCCGACCGCTTTAACCGGGCAGGCCTGTACTGGTTCACGAAATTGGTCACTCAATTCATACCCGCTGTTACTTTGTGACTGTGTTCCCTCTTTCTGTTTCTGACCTTGCCACAATTCGCCCCCAACATGGCCTTTTCCGGGTATTTTCAATGAACACAGTCATGGTCAGATTCAACGCCCTGTGCGTCCTGTTCGGCAGCCTGCTGCTGACCGCCTGCGGTGGCGACATCGGCAACGGCAACGAGCAGCAACAAAGCGCCGGCCTGAACGATATTCCCTTTGCCTATGTGGCCCGGCCGCTCAACAAACAGCCGGCCATCGCCAGCAGCGACTTCCGCCCTGGCGCCCGCCTGATGGTGCGCGAACGGGTTGCCGCGGCCGCCAGCGAAAAAGAAATTCTGGCCACCGCCATTGGCAGCAGTCAGTACGATGTGAAAGACCTGAACCTGTCCAGCGATGGCAACTTGCTGCTGTTTTCTGCCCGCCGTGCCGGCACCACCTGGAACCTGTACGAATACGATTTCCGTAACCAGCAGGTGCGTGCCGTACTGCCCGCCGCACTGGCCGAAAGCGGCCACGACAGCGCCGCGTCTTACACCAGCGATGGCCGTATTGTGTTTGTGTCTGACCGTGGCCTGACCACCACCACCGCCTTATTCAGCATTAACCGCAACGGCACTGACCTGCAGCAACTGACTGACGGTATGCACCACGACAGCCAGCCGGTCAGCCTGCTGGATGGTGGTTTGGTATTTCTGCGCCGCAGCGCCTGCGCCACGGCGGCCGCTGACTGCCAGTTATTGCAACTGCTGCAACGGGATAGCGAAGGAAACAGCCGCGTACTCGCCAGCCAGACCCTGAGCAGCGCCAGCGCTGAACCGGTGCGGCTGCTGCAGGCCGAAGATGGCCGTTTACTGACACTGGTGCGCCACCCGCAGCACGGTTTCGCGGGTGGTGATATCCGCACCCTGGTGGGTTACAACACCGAAGGCCGCACCGGCACCGACCTCAGCAGTCAGTCATTAACCGGCAATAAAGTGAACCTGCAGCCGCAACAAATTTCTGCCGGCGGCTGGTACAGCAGCTTCTGGCCCTACCGCGACGGCAGTCAGCGTATGCTGATCGGCTGGAGCCAGTGTATGAGCGCGGAAGGCAGCCTGACCTTGCCCTGCGACAACAGCAGCACCACACCCGCCGCCCGTTATGGCATCTGGATGTACGACCCGGTGAACGGCATCCGCCAACCGGTGGTGACCGGTGAGGCCGGCACCCTCTATACCGATATGGCACTGGCGTTTCCCTACCAGAACGGCAACCTGAGCTTCCCACAAATTACCGTACCAACGCCGGTTGATCCTGTTGATCCTGTTGATCCTGTTGATCCAACTGATCCTACCGATCCTACCGATCCGACTGATCCAACCGATCCGACCGATCCAACTGATCCAACTGATCCAACTGATCCAACTGATCCAACTGATCCAACTGATCCAACTGATCCAACTGATCCAACTGATCCAACTGATCCTGTTGATCCTGTTGATCCAACTGATCCGACTGATCCGACTGATCCGACTGATCCGACTGATCCGACTGATCCAACTGATCCGACTGATCCAACTGATCCAACTGATCCAACTGATCCAACTGATCCGACCGATCCAACTGATCCTACCGATCCTACCGATCCTACCGATCCAACTGATCCAACCGATCCGACCGACCCGGTTGATCCGGCCAGCCTGTACGGCAGCGTGCATATCCGCAGCATCTACGACCATAACGGTGTGGATAAATCCGGCGTAGCCGGTGGCGTCGCCGCCCTGCGCAATCCGGAAGCCTACCCGCTGGAAAACCGCAGCGAACGCTTTATCCGCGTACTCAGCGGAGGCAGTGAACCCGCTCTGCTGGGTTACGCCGAAATCCATCCGGACGGCTCGGCGCTGTTTAACGTGCCTGCCAATACCGGTTTCCGGCTGGAAGTGGTGAACGCGCAACTGAAAGCCGTGGCCAGCAAGGACGAGGCGTCTGTTTATCTGCAGGATCTGAGTGTACCGGTATACAGCGTCAGCGCCGGTGAACGTCTGGACGTTCAGCCGCTGTCAGCGGTAAACCCCGGTGCCAGCGCTGCCGGTGCGGCGTTTACCGGCACCCGCAACGATATCCGCGCCACCGCCGCCGGCCAGACCATGGCTGAAGTAATCAGCCTGCATAACAACCGTATTGAAGTCATTTCCGCCCGTCTGCAGTATCAGGATCGCTGGAGTCTCAGCAACCCGGCGCCGGCGCTGGATTACGATTACCGCAACCTGCACACCGCTGTACCGACCGACAATAACTGCCTGAACGACTGGCAACCCGGCTGCAGCGCCCGCGCCAACTACCTGGACCATATTCAGCCATTGTGGGAAACCAGCGGCCGCGACCAACAGGGCAACAGCTGTTTAAGCTGTCACGGCAGTTTCAATACCAACGGCCTGAACCTCAGCGGAGATGGCGCCGGCAGCGGCACCGAGATCACCTCCTACCGCGAACTCTTTACGCCGCGCAGCTTTATGTTCCTGGCCAACGCCTTCCAGCCGGTGGCCGGCAGCAACTGCCGCCGTGAAGCCGACTGGCCATTCAGCAGCACCCCGGGCAATGACTGTTTTACCTGTTACCAGCGGGTCTTAATGTCGGGGCTGGGCGCACTGGAATCAGGCAACTTCTTCGGGCTGTTCCGGCCCGACCAGGATCACAACCACTTCCTGTTTAACCCACAGAGCGAAGCGCAACGGGTGGATCACAGCAATATGCTCAGTAACGAAGAGCTGCGCCTGCTCAGCGAGTGGCTGGATGCCGGTGCGGTGCGGTACTGATAAACAGTGTATGGCTTTAAAAACGGGAGCTGCGGCTCCCGTTTTTGCTTCTCTCAGCCGTATTGCGACGTTAGCGCCGGAATATTGCTGTACCTTCCACCTCCCGCCCGGACAAGCTCAGGTGCTTAACCAGCATCAGGCTTCACCGGACTATCCTGTTTATCTACTAATGTCAGCAAGCACCCAAAGCCAGTATCCACGGGCCTCAGGCCACGCAGAAAAAGAAACTTTGGATTTGCTACTAATTTTCTAAAAATTAGTAGCAAGGCTTTGCATCACCTTCTCTCCCTCAAGCCTGCTGGCTTCGTTATACTCCCGCCTCTGTTTTTCTGATTCACCAGGATTGTTATGAGTCACGACACCATTGGATTGCGCCTTGCCGAAGAACTGGGCATCCGCCCGCAACAGGTAGCGGCTACCGTTGCCCTGCTGGACGAAGGTGCCACCGTGCCCTTTATTGCCCGTTACCGCAAAGAGATCACCGGCGCGCTGGACGACACCCAGCTGCGTACCCTGGAAGAGCGGCTGCGTTACCTGCGCGAGATGGAAGACCGTCGTGCCGCCATCCTGAAAAGCATTGACGAGCAGGGCAAGCTGACCCCGCAGCTGCAGAGTGAACTGCTGGCCGCCGACAGCAAGACCCGCCTCGAAGACCTGTATCTGCCCTATAAGCCCAAGCGCCGCACCAAAGGCCAGATCGCCATTGAAGCCGGCCTCGAGCCGCTGGCCGATGCGCTGTTCAACCATCCGGACCTCGATCCGGACACCGAAGCCGCCAAGTTCCTCAACGCCGAGCAGGGCGTGGCAGACGCCAAAGCCGCCCTCGACGGTGCCAAATACATTCTGATGGAACGCTTCGCCGAAGACGCAAACCTGCTGGCCAGGCTGCGTCACTTTATGCAGCAGGAAGCCACCCTGTCGGTGCGAGTGGTGCCCGGACAGGAAGGCGCCGGCGCCAAATTTGCCGATTATTTCCAGCACGATGAAGCTCTGAAAGGCGTGCCCAGCCACCGCGCACTGGCCATTCTGCGCGGCCGCAACGAAGGCATTCTCAGCTTCTCACTGGTCACCGGCGACCCGGACGACAAACTGGCCGCCAGCCCCGGTGAGGGCATGATTGCCGGACATTTCGGCATTGAAAACAAAGGCCGCCCGGGCGACCGCTGGCTGGCCGAAGTGGTGAAGTGGACCTGGCGCATCAAACTGCTGACGCATCTGGAAACCGAACTGGTCGGCAACCTGCGTGAACGCGCCGAAGCGGACGCCATCAAAGTGTTCGCCGACAACCTGAAAGACCTGCTGCTGGCCGCACCGGCTGGCCGTAAAGCGACCATGGGCCTCGACCCCGGTCTGCGTACCGGCGTAAAAGTCGCGGTGGTGGATAACACCGGCAAAGTGGTCGATTACGCCACTATTTATCCGACCCCGCCGCAGAACCGTCTGGCCGAATCCGCCGCCGTGCTGACAGCGCTGATCGCCAAACACAACGTCGAGCTGATCTCCATCGGTAACGGTACCGGCTCGCGTGAAACCGACAAATTTGTCGGCGACATGATCAAAGCCCAGCCAGCCCTGAAGCATGTGCAGAAAGTGATGGTGAACGAAGCCGGCGCCTCGGTGTATTCGGCGTCGGAACTGGCGGCGAAAGAATTCCCCGATCTGGACGTGACCATTCGGGGCGCAGTCTCCATCGCCCGCCGCCTGCAGGACCCGCTGGCCGAGCTGGTGAAAATTGAGCCGAAATCCATTGGTGTCGGTCAGTACCAGCACGACGTCAACCAAAGCCAGCTGGCGCGCACCCTGGACGCGGTGGTGGAAGACTGTGTGAACTCCGTGGGCGTGGATCTGAACACCGCTTCGGTGCCGCTGCTGACCCGCGTCTCCGGTCTGAACCCGACGCTGGCGTCCAACATCATCGCCTTCCGCGACGCCAACGGTGCGTTCCAGTCGCGCAAAGACCTGCTGAAAGTCCCGCGTCTGGGCGACAAAACCTTTGAACAGGCGGCTGGCTTCCTGCGCATTATGAACGGCAAAAACCCGCTCGATGCCTCCGCGGTACACCCGGAGTCTTACGCCGTGGTGGAAAAAATCGCGCACCAGTTCTCCCGCGACGTGGCCAGCCTGATCGGTGACAGCGCGCTGTTGAAATCGGTGAATGCGGCGCAATTCGCCGATGAGAAAACCGGTGAAATCACCGTCAAAGACATCGTGAACGAACTGCAGAAACCCGGTCGCGACCCACGTCCGGAATTCAAATTCGCTAAGTTCAAAGAGGGCGTAGAAGACATCAAAGACCTGCAGCCAAACATGGTGCTAGAAGGTGTGATCACCAACGTCGCCGCCTTCGGTGCCTTTGTGGATATCGGCGTGCATCAGGACGGCTTAGTACACATTTCCGCGCTGTCGGACACCTTCGTCAAAGACCCACGCGACGTGGTAAAAGCCGGCGATATCGTCAAAGTGAAAGTGATGGAAGTGGACGTCGCGCGTAAGCGCATCGGCCTGTCCATGCGCATGAGCGACGATGCCAGCGAACAGGCGGCGGGCCGAGTGGCGGGTGAAAAACCGCAGCGCAACGGTCAGCGGGCAAACGGTGCCCCCAACCGCAACAGCTTCGGTGACAAAGCCCCGGCGCAGGGCGCGATGGCCGGCGCCTTAGCGGCGGCGTTTGCCAAAGCGAAGAAGTAGTTTGGGGGGGGCAGGGTTAGGGGTTGAGCGTTCAAGGTTCGGCGTGCCCGGGTATCCCCCGAAGGACGCTGGACGCTGGGCGCCCATTGACAGTCTCCCACCCCTCCTTAGAATGCGCGTTCCCATTCATTCTGACTAAGGAAAGACCATGAACGCGTTTCGTCTGTTCACCGCTACTGCCGCTCTGACTCTGCTGGCCGGCTGTTCAACCACCACTTACCGTAGCATCCAGGAAATGGAGTCTCACAACGGTAATCTGGTCATCAAATACGGTGAAACGGTTGTTAAAAAAGAGCTGTTTTCCGCCAAGATCACCAGCACCAACCAAAAAGTTGCCCAGTGCGATCAGAGCGATAACGATCTGAACTGCACCTCACTGAACATCACCATCGACGGACAGCCATTGGTTATCAAGAAGTAACTGTCCTTTGCTTACCGCGCTATTCCCGCAGCGCGGTTTGCCCCTATAATCCGGCCATTCTGTTTTATGCCCCGAGGCGATTTTGGCCACTTATTCCCACGCTTTGTCATTGTTTTCCGATCCGGCCCATCTGCCCCTGCTGAACCAGCTGCATCGCGGCCTGGAAAAAGAAGGTTTACGTTGCTCGCCGCAGGGTGTTATCAGCCAGAAAGCCCACCCACAGTGCGCCGGTTCCGCGCTGACGCATCCGTTTATTACCACCGATTATTCCGAAGCCCTGCTGGAATTTATTACCCCGGTATTCACCAGCGCTCATGAAGCCATGGCGCATCTGGATATTGCCCATCGGTTTGCCTATCAGCAGATGGACAACGAACTGATCTGGCCAAGCTCCATGCCCTGCATTCTGCAAGGGGAAATGAGCGTACCCATTGCGCAGTACGGCAGCTCCAATCTGGGCCAGCTGAAGCATGTTTACCGCCATGGTTTGTGGCACCGCTATGGCCGCATGATGCAGACCATCGCCGGCATTCATTACAATTTCTCGCTGCCGCAAGCGCTGTGGCCGCTGCTGCAGCAGCAAGACCCGCGTGGTGCCGAGTTCAGCCCGCAAAGCTATGTGTCGGCGCGTTATTTCGGCTTAATCCGCAACTTCCGCCGTTATTCCTGGCTGCTGATGTACCTGTTCGGCGCCTCGCCGGCGGTGTGCGCCAGCTTCCTGCAGGGCCGCGATCACAAACTCGAGCGCATGCACGAACATACCCTGTATGCGCCTTATGCCACCTCGTTGCGGATGAGTGATCTGGGCTACCAGAACAACGCCCAATCGGAACTGATGGTGTGCCACAACACCCTCGAACGCTACGTTCACACCCTGGGTAACGCCGTTACCAAACCGGTAGCGGCCTATGAAGCCATTGGCGTGCAGGACGAGCAGGGGCATTACAAGCAACTGAACACCAACCTGCTGCAGATCGAAAACGAGTATTACAGCGATATCCGCCCGAAACGCATCGCCCGTAGCGGTGAAAAACCACTGCAGGCGCTGGATAAATACGGTGTGGAATACATTGAAGTGCGCTGCACCGATGTAAACCCCTTTATGCCGCTGGGCATCGATGTGCCGCAGATGATGTTTATGGACGTATTCCTCACCTGGTGTCTGCTGCAGGACAGCCCGGAAATTGATGAAGACGAATACTGGCGCATCAAACGCAATCAGCACAAAACCGTGATGGAAGGCCGCCGGCCGGGACTGCAACTGGAGCAGGGCGATGCCGGTATCAGCCTGCAACAATGGGGCCTGCAGGTACTGGATGAAATGGCCGCGCTGGCGGAGCTGATGGACAACGCCAACGGCACCACCTTTCACCGCGACGCCCTGAATCAGCAACGCCTGAAACTGGCCGACAGCCGCTTAACACCCTCGGCACGGGTACTGCGGGAACTGCAGGAAAAAGGTCTGGAATTTGCCCAGCTGACGCTGCAGCAAGCCGAACAACACCGCAAAACCCTGGCCGAACCACTGGGCCGCGATGTACTGCAGCACTGGCAGCAACTGGCGGCGCAATCGTTACAGGAACAACGGGATCTGGAAGACAGCGATACGCTGCCGTTCGGGGATTATCTGCAGGCTTACCTGCACCGTTGAAACAAGGTGGGCAACGCTGAGACTGAGACCGCGTTGTCCGCCAGGACGTGGTACAGAACTCAGTTCTGTACCACGAAGTTACTGAAATACAGGTCGTCGATATCCGCCGTACCTTCCAGCTGTTCCATCACCGCCCGCACTTCGTCCAGTGCTACTTTGCGCAAAGATTCCCGGCCCTGCGGGCTGTTCATCACCTCGCCTTCCTGGGCACTGAACAGCATCACCAGATTATTGCGCAAATAAGGCTTGTGCTGGCTTACCCGCGCCGCAGCCTCCACCGACGACACCCGCAACACCACCTCGGTACGCAAATAACGCATACGCCCGGTGCTGCCGTAATTCACCACAAAGGCCGGCTCCATATAGATATATTTAGCCGGGCCGGCCGGAGCGGCAGCATCCGTAGCGGTGGTATCGGTAGCCGGTGCATCTTCAGCCTGCACGCCGGCAGGCAGCAACAAACTCAGCATTAAGGCCAGTAATTTCCAATGGCGGAGCATCCGCATTTCCTCCCGAATAATTTCGCCTGGCGGGCAACAGCACCACAGTGTACACCAGTGCTGCGATTGTAGCCGGATCAGCCCGCTGTGGTAGACTCCGGCACATTCTGCACCGCTGTTACGGACACTGTTATGCCTGCCATCTTCCAATCCCTCACCCTGCGCCATGGCTATCTGCTGGGGTTTATCAGTTGCGTCAGCCTGCTGGCTGCCGCGTATTATTTTGAGTACGTGATGTTTCTGGATCCCTGCCCGCTTTGCATGGTGCAACGGCTGGCCACTCTGCTGACCGGGCTGGGTTTCCTGGCGGCCTTTATCGCCGCACCGGCAGGCAATCGCCACTGGCTCACCGCCGCCTTGCTGTTTACCCTGGCCGCCGCACTGTTCGGCTGGTGGTCGGCTGACCATCATGTCTGGCTGCAGGGGCTGCCGGCTGAAGAAGTACCGGCCTGCGGCCCCAGCTTTGACTATATGCTGGAAACCCTGCCGCTCAGCGAGCTGCTCGGCATTATGCTGCAGGGCAATGGTAACTGCGCCGAAATCAGCTGGATGTTTCTGGGCCTGAGCATGCCGGAATGGCTGCGCCTGTGGTTTATCGGCTTTACCGCCGCCATTGTCTGGGCGCTGACCCGCACCCTGCGGCAGGCTGCACCGTAAAGACACTTGCCGCCCGGATTTTTACCGGCCTATAGTGGTTCGTCCCGGCCGCAAGGCCTATCAGAATAATGACGCGCCCCTATGCCGGGCACGAGGAGATCGACATGCTGGAAGGTTGCAAAAATGCCCGCGAACGCTGGGGCGGCGTACACAAACTGATTGATAACTGGCTGACTGCCCGGCAGGAACTGATTGTGCAATATTGCAATCTGCTGGCCAGCAAACCGCTGGCCGCCGATTATGCGCTGGGACAACAGGTACAGGATTTCTGCCAGAGCATGATGGACTACTGCTCCACCGGCCACTTTGAAATTTACGAACAACTGATCCGCGAAGCCAAAGAATTTGATGACGGCGGTCTGGAACTGGCGCGCCAGCTGGTGCCAAAACTGGACGCCCTCACCGGGCGCTGTGTCGATTTTAACGACAGCTACGATGAGCGCTGTGGTTTTGAACAACTGGCCCAGCTACCGGCAGCATTGTCCGCCATCGGTGAAGTACTGGAAGACCGGTTTGAACTGGAAGACCAGCTGATCGCCCGCCTGCATACCATTCACCGCGAGCTGGTCACTGGCTAACCCCCGTCCGGTCGCCCGCGGCGGTGGCCGGTTGCCCTGTCAGGTAGTGTTTTTATGCGTTTTATTGTTGTGTCCGCCCTGCTCACCAGCCTGTTTTTACTCACCGGCTGCGATGATGCCAAAGCTCCGCAAAGCCTGACCCGGGTGGCTCTGCAGGGCGCACATTCACAGAGTTTCTCCCCCGATGGCCGCGACCTGATGGTCGGCAGTTTGCATCATGGCGGCAGCCTGTGGACCACGACCCCGGCCGAACGCCTGTACGACTGGAACCATAAAGACGGCACCTACAGCAGCATCACCTCCTCAGCCTTTTCGCCGGATGGCGGTTTTGTGGTTACCACCGACACCCGCACCATTGTGCTGTGGCAGCGCGCCAGCGGCGAAGCGGTATGGTTCTGGAATGCCCCCGGCGATATTAAAGACATCGCGTTAACCAATAATGGCAACCTGGCTTTACTCGGTATGGCCGATTACACCGCTACGCTGTTCGACATTAAAAATGGTGGTATCCGCTTGCGGTTGCCGCACGACGGCATCGTCTACAGCGTCAGCATCAGCCCGGATGGCCTGCTGGCGGCCACCGGCAGCGACGATCTGCAGGTACGCCTGTGGAGCCTGAGTGATGGCCGGCTGCTGCAGCAACTGCCACAAAGCAACCAGGTCAGAACGGTGGAATTTTCGGCCGATGGCCGCCTGCTGTTTACCTCCGCCATGAACGATGCCGGCCGCATCTGGGATGTGGCTTCCGGACGCCTGTTGGCAGAAATCGGTAAAACCCGTGGTCATTACAGCGCCGCCCGTTTCAGCCGCGATGGCCGCCAGTTGTTAACCGGCAACAGCTCCGGTCGCATCGAGTTGTGGCAGGTGAATGATGGTATCCGTTTAGGCAGCTGGCGGGCGACAACCGAACAGACCCTCGGTAGCCGTGCGGTCCTGGTGGAAGACGTTGCCTTTAACGGGGAAGGTTATCTGGCCGCCGGCAGTAACGGCCTGTTATACCGGCTGCAATAAAGGGTATTTATCTCAGCGCACGGCATCGATCTGCTGCTGGCGCTGCCCCATCTGTTGCTGCAACTGTTTGGTTTTTTCCAGCAATTGCGGAATTTCCGTCGGATTCACCGTAAAGGGCACGCCCGGTAACGGTGCCGGCGGAGCGTTATCGTTAAGCGTTTCCTTGCTGATTACTGCGGTTGTCGGTTCCGCTGCTGGTGCCGGGGCTTTAACGCTCTGGATAATATTGGCAGCGGTATCGACATTAATGGCGACGGCCTGCACACCTTCTGGCACCTGCTCACCGAAGTGCCACTGACCGGACGCATCCTGCCATTTATAAAACGTCTGCCGGGTTGAAGCCGTGGACTCTGTACCCCGGTCCGGTGTCAGCGGCAGAAACCCGTTGCCGCCACGTTGCATCAGCAGCCAGGGCAGGGTTGCGATGATTAGCAAAAACACCGCCAAAAACAGGATTTTTCTTTTCACTACCCGCTCCATGTAATTCATTCCACCGCCGCGGATTATACCCTATGCTACACAGTCGCAGAGCATCTGATAGTCATGGCTGATAACAGCAGTAACCGGAAAGCAGGAGCGCCGGCGTGAGCGAACCCACAGTACCAACAACAACACCTGAACCCGTCACCGTACAGTCGCGCGTTACGCGGCACGATGTACCGGTGCGTATTATGGTGGCCAACGCCAAAGGCGGCTGTGGCAAAACCACCATGGCCACCAATCTGGCCAGCTATTTATCCTCCCGTGGCCATGGTACTGCGCTGATTGATTACGACCCGCAGGGTTCCTCCATGGACTGGTTACAGGTGCGCGACGAACATCTGCCCAAAATCAGTGGCGTGGCCGCGTTTCAGCGTCATGTCCCCAACGCCAGTACCCGCACCTGGAGTTTGCGCGTACCTGTGGGTACGACCCGGGTAATTATCGATACCCCGGCCGGCCTCAGCGGTAATGTATTATCCGATCTTATTCAGCAGTCAGACGTTATTGTTATTCCGGTTATTCCATCGGCTATTGATATCCGCGCCGCCACAGCCTTTATCCGCGATGTTTTATTATCCCGCGCCTATCGTATTAATCCGAAACCCATCGCTGTGGTAGCCAACCGGGTACGTAAAAACACCTTAATTTATGCCAAGCTGGAACGCTTTCTCAGCAGCCTGCAAATTCCCTTTGTTGCCGCCTTCCGCGACACGCAGTTTTATGTGCGTGCCAGCGAACACGGCCTGGGATTAATTGATATTGGTCAGACCGAAAGCAAAGATATGGAAGAATGGCTGGTGCTGATGGAGTGGCTGGAAAAAACCATTGAAAAAATACGCCCGGCAGATAATTCTGGCCAATAATTCCGTATAATCCGTTTTTTAAATGATCTGGTCTCAGCAGCGAGGAAACTCTTATGGCTACGCGCAAACCTGCAACTGCAAAAAAACCGGCAGCAAAATCCAGAACCACTGCCAAAGCTCCGGCCGTAAAAGCCGCCGCCAAAAAAACGCCGGCCCGTGCTGCCGTTAAAAAAGTGGCTGCCAAACCCGTTGCCCGTAAAACTGCCGTCAGCCGTGTCGCCAAACTGACCCCGGTACAACAACTGGAAAAAGAACTGGCCGCGTTGCAGAGCAAACTGGCCACTGCACGTAATAAAGAACTGACCGACGCAGAAAAAGCCGTTAATAAAGCCGTTGCCGCTCAGGCCAAAGCGACCGCCAAACTGGCCAAGGCCAATGAATCACGCAAAGCCGCCAACGAAAAAGTAAAAGCCAATAAAACCGCTGCTGCCGTACGTCAGCTGGAAGCGGCCCGCGTCCGTGTAGACGCAGTCAAAGAAGAACAGCAAGCCGCCAAAGAAACGGCCGTAGCCGCCAAAGCCGTGTTGGCCAACCTGACCCTGGAAACAAAATCCCGCGCCGCACTGGAAAAAGTGGTATCCGATTTTGAAAAAACCCAGGCTCGTCTCAGTGCCGGCAGCGTAAAAATTACCGCGCCCAAAATCACCCTGAGCAAACCAGCCGCCAGCAAGCCCGCCGCAAAAAAAGCAGCACCGGTAAAACCCGCCGCCAAAGCAGCTGCCAAACCTGCAGCTAAGACAACCGCAACCAAAGCGGCTGCCAAACCAGTTGCGGAAAAAGAAACCGTAAAAAAAGCACCGGCCAAAAAAGCGGCGGCGAAAAAGCCGGCTACCCGCACAGCAGCGGTAACCAAAGTGGCGGCGAAAAAAGCGCCGACACCCAAACCCGCCGTCAGCACCCCAGCGGTCACCGAAACCACAGCGCAGGACGCTGCGGAAAAAAAATCTGCCACTGACACAGCAACCACAGCCGCTACCGGAGCTGTAATTGCGCCGGTGGTTGTGAACGAACAGCCGGCTGCTACCCCGGCCGAAATGCCGGCACCGGTGGCACAACCGGAACCGGAAATCAGCGTACCGGACAGTGCCCCGGACAGCAGCGAAACCCTGAACGACCAGCCGTCCAGCCTGTTCGGCGACAACTGATCGATAAGTGGAAAAGCATTACTGGCTGGCCAATGTCAGCCAGTGTTGAAAAAGAGGCCTCACGGCCTCTTTTTTATTACCTGCGAGATCTGCTGCGGCATAAAAAGCCGGCGCAAAATCCAGCAGCCTGTTGTCCGTTATTACCTGCGCGCGGTTTTGCACAGCAGCGGATTGCAGCACGGTATACAACAGGTTCAGCCCCTGCCGCTCGGCACTCAGTTCCGCCTGCAATAACTGCCCGTACAACGGCTGCTGTTGCTGTCCACAGCGACGACGCAGCGCGCGCAGCGGCACAATCATGGCATCGCGCCAGCGCCGGTAATCCTCCAACGACTCCGCTGCCGGCCAGTTGAGTTGTTGTTGTGCCAGCCAGCGGTCGGCCAGCAGAATCAGCACATCCATATCCGCCTCATCCTGCAGGCGCAATAAAACGTCCTTTACTCCGAGCCTGTCATACAGGGCCAGAGCAAAGTCCCACAGTGGGTTATGCGGGGAATCTGTGGCACACTGCGCCGCCATTGCCGTTACCTTCTGTTTAGCTGCCAATATGATCGAATTTAATCAGGTTTCCCTGCAACGCGGAACGCAAACTCTGCTCAAAGATGCCAGCCTGCGCATTCACGACGGCCAAAAAATGGCCCTGATCGGCCCCAACGGCGCGGGTAAATCCAGCCTGTTTGCGTTGCTGAACGGCGAACTGCACGTCGATGGCGGCGACCTGTATATTCCGCCCAAATGGCGCATTGCCCATATGCGGCAGGAAGTGGAAGCCAGCGAGCGCAGCGCGCTGGATTACGCCATGGACGGGGATGCCATTTTCCGCACGATCGAACAACACATCGCGACGGCAGCCAACGACAACGATCTGGCCCACTGGCTCGACCAGATGGATCAGCATCAGGGCTATGGCGTACCGGTAAAAGCCGAACAACTGCTGCACGGTTTGGGCTTCAGCCAGGAAGAATTAACCCGCCCGGTAAAAAGCTTTTCCGGTGGCTGGCGTATTCGTCTGAACCTGGCCCAGGCACTGATGATGCCGTCGGATTTATTGCTGCTCGACGAACCGACCAACCACCTCGATTTAGAAGCAACGATGTGGCTCGAGCAGTACCTGAAAAATTACCCCGGCACGCTGCTGTTTATTTCCCACGACCGCGATTTTATCGACGGCGTCGCCAATAACATTGTGCATCTGCACCAACAAACGCTGACGCTTTATCCGGGCAACTACAGCGCCTACGAACGCATCCGCGCAGAAAAACTGGCGCAGCAGCAAAGCGTGTACGAGAAACAACAGGAACGGGTGGCCGAGATTGAAAAATTCGTCGCCCGTTTCCGCGCCAAAGCCAGCAAAGCCAAACAAGCGCAAAGCCGTTTGAAAGAATTGCAGCGCATGGAGCTGATCGCCCCGGCGCATGTGGATTCACCCTTTCAGTTTGAATTTCCCTGCTACGAAAAAATGTCGGCACCGTTGCTGGCTATCGACCATGCCGACCTCGGTTATGCCGGCAAGGTGATTCTGCCCAACGTTAAACTGAGTATTGTGCCGGGCCATCGCGTCGGCTTGCTTGGCCCTAACGGTGCGGGTAAATCCACGCTGTTAAAAACCCTGTGCGGTGATGTGCCCATGCTCAGCGGTGAACGCTCGCAAGGCGAACACCTGCGCGTTGGTTACTACGCCCAGCATCAGCTGGAATCGCTGGATGTAAAAGCCTCCGGCGCACTGATTCTGCAGCGCCTGAAGCCCAAAGCCAGCGATCAGGAAATCCGCAACTTCCTCGGCGGTTTTGGTTTTCATGGTGATAAAGCACTGGAAATTATCGAACCTTTTTCCGGTGGTGAAAAAGCCCGGCTGGCGCTGGCCTGTGTGGCCTGGATGAAACCCAACCTGCTGATTCTGGACGAACCCACCAACCATCTGGACATCGAAATGCGCGAAGCCTTAACGCTGGCGCTGCAGAACTTTCCCGGTGCCATTCTGGTGGTCAGCCACGACCGGCATTTATTAAAAGCCACCGTGGATGAATACTGGCTGGTCGATCACGGGCGGGTGCAGGAATTCGATGGTGATCTGGATGACTACCATCAGTATATGAACCAGCGCGAGGCCTCCGCGCAGCCGGGCAGCAGCACAACAGCCGGCAGCCCAGCACCTGCCAGCAATAACAGTGCAACGGCCGCCGCCCCGGTCGATCGCAAAGAACAGAAACGCCTGGAAGCCGAAAAACGCCAGCGTCTTGCCCCCATCCGCAAGCAACAGCAGGCCGCCGAGCAGCGCATGGAAAAACTGCAGGCTCAGCTCAGCAACATGGAAGAACAGCTGGGCGACAACGGCCTGTATGACGCCGCCCGCAAAGACGAGCTGAACAAACTGCTGCAACAGCAAGGGCAGTTAAAAGCCGAGCTGGAAGCGGTGGAAATGCAGTGGATGGAATTATCTGAGCAGCTGGAAGCTGAATAATCCAGGAGTCTCTGAACCGCTCTGCGTGTAGTGGTTCAGAGCGTTCCTGCAATCCGGAGCGGGCACCGGGTTATTCAGAGGCTCCCTGGCTCACCGTCGCGCGCAGCATAATGGCACTGGCCACCGGTGCCAGTTCGGCCAACGGCGCATCATCCATTAAGCGATACAGAATCAGCTCGTTAATTCCGGCCACCAGCACCAGCGCCATAGACTGATCCATCGCCTGTAATGCCTCTCCGCGCTGACGTCGTTCCTGTACTTGTTGCACCAGAAAACCGGCAAAGGTTTCTGCTCAGGCAACGCTTTCTGGGCGTGCCGGTATCCGCTCGTCTTTGCTCCGGGGAATGCGGCAGTGCAGACGCTGATCCGCCTCCTGCCCGGTGGTAAAGCATGGCTTACCCGGCGTGGCCGGGCAGCCCAGCAGTCGATGCTGACGATTCTGTTCGGAGAGCACACCCCGGACATTATCCGGGTGAACGGATGAACAAACGATTGTCATGATGACTGCGCTATACTGTCGGCACTCCGGACCGACTATCACTCTCTGCACCATAGTGGTGAATTCATGACCTCGTTAGAAACCGCATTATTTATGCTGGCCCTGGTGGTCAGCAGTTCATTTTTTTCTATTTCCGAAATTGCCCTGGCGGCCTCGCGCAAAACCCGCCTGCAGCGGCTGGGCAGTGAGGGCAACCACAAGGCCGAAAAAGTCTTGTTGTTGCAGGAGCACCCGGGCAACTTTTTTACCGTGGTACAAATCGGCCTGAACGCCGTGGCGATTCTGGGCGGTATTGTCGGTGAGTCCTTTTTTACACCCTACATCGCTGCCCTGCTGGGTGTATTTATCAGCGATCCGTGGCTGACGCCATTAGCCTTTGGCTGCTCGGTATTTTTTGTGACCGGTATTTTTATTCTGTTTGCTGACCTGATCCCCAAACGGCTGGCCATGATTGCGCCGGAAAGCATCGCTCTGCGCATTGTGCAGCCCATGCTGTTGCTCATTGTGCTGCTGAAGCCGCTGGTGTGGTTTTTTAATGGCCTGGCGAATCTGGTGTTCCGTTTATTCCGCCTGCCAACCATGCGGGAAAACGATATTACCTCGGGCGATATTATGGCCATGATGGAAGCCGGTGCCGAAGCCGGGGTGCTGCAGGAGCACGAACACCAGCTGCTGGAAAATGTGTTCGAAATGGAATCACGCACCGTGACCTCGGCCATGACCACCCGCGAAAGCCTGATTTTCTTTATGCAGGACGAACCCATCGACAGCATTAAAGAAAAACTGGCGCAGCATCCGCACACCAAATTTCTGGTCTGCAACGGCGTGCTGGATAACATTGTCGGCTACGTCGACAGCCGCGATTTACTGCTGCAGATTCTGCACAACCAGCCCATGTCGCTGACCACCGAAGGGGTGTTAAAAGCACCGCCGATTATTCCCGATACCCTCAGTCTGTACGAAGTGCTGGAACACTTTAAATCCGCCGGTTCGGACTTTGCCGTGGTAATGAATGAATACGCCCTGATCGTCGGCATTATTACCCTGAAAGATGTGATGAGCATTGTGATGGGCGAGCTGGTGTTCAACGAGGAAGAACAGATTGTCGCCCGTGACCAGAATTCCTGGCTGGTCGATGGCTCCACGCCGCTGGCCGATGTCATGCGGACCTTTGAAATCGACCATTTCCCACAGGCGGAAAACTACGAAACCATCGCCGGTTTTATGATGTTTATGCTGCGCAAAATCCCCAAGCGCACCGACTTTGTGCTGTACGGCGGCTACAAGTTTGAAGTGGTGGATATCGACAGCTACAAAATCGACCAGCTACTGGTGACCCGTATCGAACTGCCTGACGCGGCCATGCCTAACGCATAAATGCGTTGGCAGACCGTGCCGCCGTTACCCCAGGCGTAAGTGCTGCTGCCCCGGCTGCATTAACCCTTCATCGTGGGTATTGGCAATCACCAGCTTGTCGGCCCAATGCTCGGCCAGACGGCTGAAAATCCGCTGCGCCCGGGCGGCGTCCATGCCCGCGGCCGGCTCGTCCAGCAGCACAATGGCCGGGTTCTGCAATATCAGCCGCGCCAGCCCGATGCGCTTGGCTTCACCACCGGACGGCTGCCATTCACCATCGCCCAGCCAGGTATCCAGCCCGGCCGGCAGGCTGTGCGCCCAGCTATCCAGCTCCACCAGTTGCAGCGCCTGCTGAATATCCGCCTCGCTGCAGACATGATGCAGACACAGGTTATCGCGCAGGCTGGCGCGCAAAATATCAATGCGCTGTGGCATCAGCAGCGGGGCCTGTGCCCGCGGCGCTTCAATGCGCACCGCGCCACTGCCGGCCTGCAACTGGCCGGATAACAGCGCCATTAAGGTGCTTTTACCCGCGCCGCTGGGCCCAGTAATCCAGTGCCAGCCGGGGCCGGCAAAGGTATGGCTGAACTGCTGCAGCACCGGCTGTGGTTGCGCCGGGTAGCGATAATCCACCTGCTGTAACTGCACCGCCACCACCGGTGCCGCCACCCGCACGCGGGGCTCCGGCCATTCGCTGTCCGGGCGGTCGTCCAGCCGCTGCAGCGCCGCCAGCCCCAGCCGTAACGCCGCCAGCACCGGGCTGGCCGTAACCAGCACTTCGCCGGTACCCAGCGTCAGCAACAGCACCATAAACAGATTGGCACCGGCCAGCTCACCCGCGCCAAAGGCGCTGAAACCCAGCGCCAGCACCGCCACCGTCAGCCCCACCAACAGGATCTGCGTCAGCAGCAACATGGCTTGTTGCCGGTTCACCGCCTGCACTTCTTGCTGGTCCGCTTCAGCGGCTTCGCTGCGCAGCTGATCACCGGCCGCCGCCAGCCGCTGATGCAACGTAAGGGTGCGGCCATTGCTGAGAAGTGAGGCCGCGCTCTGCCATTGCTGCGTGCGCAGCCGGTGCAGGTTGTCCTGCGGTGCCAATACCTGGCGGCTGTACAGCCAGGGCATCAGTCCCACCGTCAGCAGCAGTACCGGCAAGGCGACCCAGAGTGCCGGCGGCAGTACCAGAGCCAGCACCAGCGCATAGCCCGCACTCACCGCCAGCACCACAGTGGCGGGTAGCAGCGCCGACAGATAAATGGACTCAATGTGCTGAATATCCTGCAGCAGGCGGCTGGAGGTAGCGTGGCGATTGAGCTGCTGTTCGTACCAGGGCCGTGCCGCCAGCTGGCGGAACACCAGCGCGCGCAGCTGCGATATCAGCCGGAAAGTGGCTTCATGGCTGGTGAGGCGTTCGCCGTAACGCCCGGCGGTGCGGGCGATGGAGAGGCCGCGCACCATCGCGCCGGGGGCAAAGAAATTAAACACCGCGGCCGTCGCCGCCGTTAACCCGGCCAGCGCCGCCGCCGAAATAAACCAGCCCGATACCGCCAGCAGGGCAATGCCGGCAAAAGCGGTAATAACCGCCAGCAAAATCCCCAGCAAGGCCATGCCTTTGTGTTGCCATAACAGACGCCAGTAGTGACGGTGCAGAGAATGATGGGTCATACCGCACCTCCGTTCAGCGTGATTTCAGCATCAAAGAACCCATGCTCGGCCAGCCGGTGACTGGCCATCACCAGCATGCCGCCGCCCTCGCACCATGCTTGAAGGCGCTGCAGAAACTCAGAGGCAGTGTCGGCATCCAGATTGGCGGTGGGTTCATCCAGCAACAGCAACGCCGGCCGGTGCAGAAACACCCGCGCCAGTGCGATCCGCTGCGCCTGGCCACCGGACAAATAACCGCCGCTGTCGCTGACTACATAATCGAGTTGCCCCGGCAACGCCTGCACCACCGCATCGGCGCGGGCGTGCTGCAGCGCCTCCCAGAGTTCAGCCTCGCTGAACTGGCCACCCAGGGTGAGGTTGTCGCGGATACTGGCAAACAGCAGTTCGGGTTGTTGCGATAAATAACCCACCTGCCGGTACCAGCCGGGCTGCTGCCATACCGACTGCGCCGTACCGTTAATCCGCACCTCGCCGGCGGCCGGTTCACGCAGGCCAGCCAGCGTATCCAGCAAGGTGGTTTTACCGGAACCGGACGGGCCATTGAGCAGCAGTTTCTGCCCCGGCCGCAGGGTAAAGCTGACCGGCTCGTGTACCGGACTGGCGGCGCTGCCACTGACCAGTTCTACCGCCTGCAACTGCTGCAGCGCTGGAATACTGGCCTCTTCCTCCTGCGGGCTGGCAGACAACTGCGCCAGCGCCTGCAGACGCAACAATTGCTCGGCCATGCTCATGGCGTTGGAGCGCTCGTGATACAGCGCCCCCATTTTACGCAGCGGCGCATAAAACTCCGGCGCCAGCATCAGCAGAAACACACCGTCGAATAACCCCAGCGGCGCCCAGCTGCCGGCTTCGTACATACCGAGGAAATGCAGCCCCAGATACACCGCCACCAGCGCCACACTGATGGCACTGAAAAACTCCAGCACCGTGCCGGACAAAAACGCCAGCCGCAACACCTGCATGGTGGATTTCCGGTACTGCTCCGACTGTTCATACAGAGCATCCGCCTCCGGGCCCGTGGTGCCGGCCAGCTGCAGCGCCTGCAGGTTTTTCAGACGGTCGGCGAGCAAATCACCCAGCCGGTTCAGCGCCTGCAGATTGGCGCGGCTGGCGTCGGCGGCTTTCCAGCCCACCAGCATCATAAACACCACTACCATGGGCGCGGTGAGCAGCAGAATCAGCGCCACCATCCAGTTCACCGTCAGCGCCGCCAGCAAAATGGCCAGCGGCATCAACAGCGCCAGCCGCTGCTGCGGAATGTAGTCGGCAAAATAGCCGCGCTGGTTATCAATTTCGCGGGTCAGCAGATTGCTGATTTCAGCCAGCTTAAAGGCCGGGAACAACCGGATATTGAGGGCAAAACACTGCTGCAGCGCCTGCTCACGCAGGGCATTCCGGATGGCCAGACTGGCGCGGTTGCCGGTGAGCGTCTGCGCGTACACCGCCAGCGTGCGCAGCAGCAGAATACCCGCCAGCTGCAACCAGCCGGCAATATCCGGCAACAATGGCTGCGGCTGATAAATGGCGTTATCCAGCGTCCGCGCCACCCACAGCGCCAGCAAAATGGTGGCCGCCACCTGCACCAACCCGAGCAGGGTCGACAGAGCATTCTCCAACCGCGCCGCCCCGGCAGCACGGCGTAATAGGGTTTTGGCGCTGGGTTCAGTACCCGTGGCTGACTCTGACATAAACACAACATCCGGCAACACAGAGGAAAAGCGAACCGCAGTGTACCGGCAGCGCTACCGGTGCGCACGGCCTGACTGCCAGCTGTGTCTTTTTGCCGCAGAGCGGAGCGGCCTCAAGCAACAGACGCTTATGCCGATACAGAAAACATCTGTTCGTTAAATGAGTGGTCAGTAATGCATATCCAACGCTCTGCCGTGCAACTCAGCAGTCTGCAGCAACAGGCCACGCTGGCCAGCCGGGTGCGTTCCGCCAGCGTGACGGAAACCACCAACGGCAATAACACCCGGGGCGCCGAGCTGCAGCTGAGCCGCGAAACCCGCGAACAACAGGCCCTGCAGAGCAGCAGCCAGGTGAGCCTTGGCGATGAGCAAACCCGCTACCACAGCCAGCAGTTTCTGGCCCAGCAACTGACTGAATCGGTCACCAATCTGAAAGTGGATATCAGCAAACTGCATTCCCAGGTACAGGAAGACCGTAATGGCGTGCGCGTGGAAATCCGCCAGATCACCGAAGTGGAAAGCGCCCAGCAACTGAGTTTTGAAGCCCTCGGGCAGGTGGAAACCAGCGATGGCCGGCGTATCGACTTTATGCTGGCACTGGATCTCAGCCGCTATCAGAAAGAAGAACAATCGGCGCTGTTTCGCGGCAACGTGAAACTGGTGGACCCGTTAATGATCAACCTGGACGGCGAGCCCATCGCCCTCAGCGACCAGACCTTTGATTTTGATCTGAACAGCGATGGCGACACCGAAGCCATTGCCCAGACCGCGCGCGGCACCGGCTACCTGGCCTTCGACCGCAACGGCAACGGCAAAATTGACGACGGCAGCGAACTGTTCGGCCCGCAAACCGGGCAGGGCTTTGCCGAACTGGCGGCCTACGATGAAGATGGCAATGGCTGGATCGACAGCAACGACAGCCTGTTTCCGCAGCTGAGCCTGCTGATGTTTGAAAAGGGCGAACCCATGCTGATGTCCGCCGCCGACGCCGGACTGGGCGCACTGTATCTGGGCAGTGCCAGCGCCAACTACAGCCTGCTGGACAGCGCTGGCGAGGTACAGGGCAGCATCCGCAACAGCGGCGTAGCGCTGAGCGAAAACGGCAACGTGCTGCTACTGCAGGAAGTGCATTTAAAGGTGGAAAACCAGCCCGACGCCGGGTCGGATAAGCTGCAGACGAACCTCTGGCCCATCAACCGTACGCCGGTGCTGAGCATTGCGGCTAATGCGGAAGTCGGGCAGATGATCGGCTCCCGTATCAGCAGCCTGAACCTGCAGCAATGGGTAGCCGAGAGCATGAATGGTTTTAATCTGGCCGACCACCGCGGGCCGGATTTACCGCAGCAATACTGGGCCAGCGTACCGGACACCATGCAGCGACCGGATGAACCACGGACCCTGAACACCAGCCCGCAAGACACCGATGGACAGCTGCAGATGCTGCGCGCCACCATCGAAACCCTGCGCGCCATGCGCCAGCAAGCCAGCGCCGGCCCGTTGCATCAATATCAGCATATTGGTCGCTTCGGGCCGCGCTGAAACTCAGGCCTTAACGGCTTTTGGCAGCTGCTCGGCAAACTCGCGTTTCTGGTGGGTTTCACGCAGGTTGCGGCCTTTCAGCAGCAGATTCCAGTAAAACCAGGGCAGGAACGAACGCTTTAACCAGCCATAAAAGCGGCGCGGAATACGCGAGTCCAGCGGCAGCGTGGTGGAAATCACACCGCCATAAGTGAACTCAGCCAGCAGCACTTTGTTGCGCGACGTAGTCAGCGGGCAGGCAGCATAACCGTCGTACTGCGCGGCAAGCTCCTGCTGCGCACGCGCGCTCAGCAGGTTCGCCACCAGCACCGGCACCTGGCTTTTAATCGCGGCGGCGGTTTTGCTGTTCGGCGTGGAAGTGCAGTCGCCCAGACCAAACACATTGGCGTAACGGGCGTGGCGCAACGTCTGCTGATTCACGTCCAGCCAGCCCTCGGCGTTGGCCAGCGCACTGGTGCGGATAAAGTCCGGCGCGCTTTGCGGCGGCACCACGTGCAGCAGATCGAACGCCACTTCCTCGCGTACTTTTTCGCCGTCTTTGCTGATTTCAAACACGGCAATTTTTTCTTCGCCGCGCACTTCCACCAGCGTTTGGGTGAAGCGCGCATCGGCCTCATAAGACGCCATAATCTGATTCAGTGCCTTGGCATAAAACGGCACCCCGAATACTGCCGGCGCGCCGGTACGGAACTGCAGACTGTTCACCTGAACACCCTGCTGACGCCAGTAATCGGCGGATAAATACAGCGCCTTCTGCGGCGCACCCGGGCATTTCACCGCCCCGGCCGGCTGCGTGAAAATAGCGGTGCCGCCCTTAAATTGCTGGACCAGTTCCCAGGTGTAGGGCGCCAGATCGTAGCGGTAATTGCTGGTCACGCCATTTTTACCCAGCGTTTCCGGCAAGCCCTTAATGGCTGCCCAGTTAATCTGAATACCGGCCGCCAGCACCAGCTGGTCGTAACCGATGACATCACCATTACCCAGTAGTAACTGATTATCGTCGGCGCGTACCTCGGCCACCGCCTGCGCAATGTGCGTCACCCCGGCTGGCAGCACCGAACTGAACGGCCGCTGCGTAGCTTCGGCTTTATACGTACCGCCGCCCACCAGCGTCCAGGCCGGCTGGTAATAATGAAACTGCGCTGGCTCAACAATGGCCACATCCAGCTCTGGCTGCGTGCGGCGCAATTTGGCCGCCACACTGATACCTGCTGTGCCACCACCAACAATCACCACACTGTGCTTCTGAACTGACATAACCCACCCCACGCACGAATAAAAAAGCAGCTTTTATGCTGCGAACGGAGAAGATTCTAGGAAAAGGCAGACCGAACAAAAAGGAATATAAAAGAATATCTATATGCAATTTACTGATATTAAGAATTCTGCCTTACTGCAGAATCCGATGCTGGTTTAAACCCATCACAGCTGATGGGCTTAAACCGCAAAATCAGAGCGGATTACTCCGCTCCGGCAGCGCGCAGCGCAGCGGCGTAAGGTTCACCTTTAGCGTGGCTGGCAATGGTTTGCAGCAGGGTTACGCCGTCGGCGTTTTTGGCGTTCAGGTTGTGGCCTTCTGCTTTAAACAGTTCCACGTAGTCGGCGAATACGTCCGGCAGCATGTGGCGGTAGGCGCGAATGGCGGCGACGTAGTCGGCATCGCTGCCGTCGTAGCTGTCGGCGTGCAGAAATTCGCGCAGCATGTCTTCGGTCCACTCACCGCCGAATACTTTTTCTTTGTCTTTCTTTTGCATGATGTTCTCCTTTTAAAACCAGAAGCCAGAAGCCTATACAATGATCGCTCGGCGAGGCCTGCAACGCAGTTAGCTTACCGTTTTGCGGTACATTAAATCCCACACCCCATGCCCCAGCCTCTCACCCCGGTTTTCAAACTTGGTCAGCGGGCGGTGCTCGGGGCGCGGTACGCAATTACCAATACCGGCAATATTTTCATAGCCTTCGGCCACGTCCATCACTTCCAGCATGTGTTCTTTGTACTGCTCCCAGTCGGTGGCCAGATGAAAAATACCGCCCGGTTTTAAAACACGGCGGATGGTCTGGGCAAAGGCCGGTTGCACAATGCGGCGCTTGTGGTGTTTTTTCTTGTGCCAGGGGTCGGGGAAAAACAGCTGCACGGTATCGATGCTGTTGTCGGGCAACAGCTTCAGCACTTCAATGGCGTCTTCTTTATAAGTACGCAAATTAGTAACACCGGCTTCTTCAGCCAGATGCAGCAGCGAACCCACGCCGGGCAGGTGCACTTCCACACCAATAAAATCTTTTTCCGGCGCGGCAGCCGCCATGGCCACCAGCGACTGGCCCATGCCGTAGCCGATTTCCAGCACCACATGGCTGTCGCGGCCAAACACCTGCACCGGGTTAATTGGCCCCTGCGCCAGTTCCAGGCCCATTACCGGCCATTGGTGATCGAGTGCGCCCTGCTGACCTTTGGTTAAACGGCCGGCGCGGATCACAAAGCTTTTAATGGCGCGCATGTATTTGGGTTGTTCCGGAGTTTCACCGGCCGGGCTGCTGCCGGGCTTGAGTTCGTCGCTCACAATCATTCCTGCTCAGAGGGTTTAAGAGTGCTGGCGGCCAGCACCAGGCCGAACCAGCCCATCAGCCAGCTCAGTCCGCCAAAGGGGGTTACGATACCCAGCGCCCGCATATCGGTAATGGCCATGCTGTACAGGCTGCCGCTGAATAGCACCAGGCCCAGCACCATCATCAGGCCGGTGCGGCGCAGCCAGCGGCTGCACGAGTCGTTGGGGCTGATCTGCAACCATACCGACACACCCAGCAAGGCCACGGCATGCACCAGATGGTATTGCACGGCGGTGGTCCACCAGCCCAGCTGTTGCGGGTTAAGGCTGCCTTTCAGGCCGTGGGCACCGAAGGCGCCCAGCGCCACCGCGCTGAAGCCGGCGATGGCGGCGATGATTAACAGGTGTTTGCCTTGCATAACGGCTCCGGTTCCGGGGTTAATAGCGGGCGCTTTGCGCATACGGCGCGCGATTATAAAGGAGCCGGGCAGGCAGGTCACTTGTACAGGTTTTGCAGCAGTTTCCGGCACCGGCTGCTATCATAGCGCCCATCTATCGTTGGCCCGTGGAACTACCCGTGAAATACACCGACCTGCGTGACTTTATCGACATGCTGGAAAAGCGCGGCGAGCTGAAACGCATCCGTCGCCCGGTCGACCCACATCTGGAAATGACCGAAATCGCCGACCGCGTGCTGCGCGCCGGCGGCCCTGCCTTGCTGTTTGAAAACCCCAAAGGCTACCGCATGCCGGTGCTGGCCAACCTGTTTGGTACACCCGAGCGGGTGGCCATGGGCATGGGCGAAGAATCGGTGGAAGCGCTGCGCGATGTGGGCAAGCTGCTGGCGTTTCTGAAAGAACCCGAGCCGCCCAAGGGCATGAAAGACGCCTGGGAAAAGCTGCCGATTTTCAAAAAAGTGCTGGCCATGGGGCCGAAGGAAGTCCGTAAGGCGCCCTGTCAGGATGTGGTGCTGGAAGGCGACGATGTGGATTTAAGCCAAATCCCGGTGCAGCACTGCTGGCCTGGCGATGCCGGCCCGCTGATTACCTGGCCGCTGGTGATAACCAAAGGCCCGCACAAAGACCGCCATAACCTCGGTATTTATCGCCAGCAGGTGATCGGCAAAAACAAACTGATTATGCGCTGGCTCAGCCATCGTGGCGGCGCGCTGGATTTCCGCGAATGGCAGCTGGCGCATCCGGGTGAGCCGTTTCCGGTATCCGTGGCGCTCGGTGCCGACCCGGCCACCATTCTGGGCGCGGTCACGCCAGTGCCGGATACCCTCAGCGAATACGCCTTTGCCGGCCTGCTGCGCGACAGCAAAACCGAGCTGGTGAAAAGCATCGGCAACGACCTGCTGGTACCGGCCAGTGCTGAAATTGTGCTGGAAGGGGTGATCCACCCCGGCGAAATGGCCCCCGAAGGCCCGTTCGGTGACCACACCGGTTATTACAACGAGGTGGATAACTTCCCGGTATTTACCGTGGAACGCATCACCCATCGTAAAAACCCGATTTACCACAGCACCTACACCGGTCGCCCGCCGGATGAGCCGGCCATTTTAGGCGTGGCGCTGAATGAAGTCTTTGTGCCGATTCTGCAGAAGCAGTTTCCGGAAATTGTCGATTTCTATCTGCCGCCGGAAGGCTGTTCCTACCGTATGGCGGTGGTGAGCATGAAGAAGCAGTACCCGGGCCATGCCAAGCGCGTAATGATGGGGGTGTGGTCGTTCCTGCGTCAGTTTATGTACACCAAGTTTGTGATTGTGGTGGACGACGACGTGAACACGCGCAGCTGGGAAGACGTGATCTGGGCCATCACCACGCGCATGGACCCGGCCCGCGACACCACATTGATTGAAAACACGCCCATCGACTACCTGGATTTCGCCTCGCCGGTATCGGGTTTAGGCTCGAAAATGGGGATGGACGCCACCAACAAATGGCCGGGTGAAACCAGCCGTGAGTGGGGCACCCCCATTGTTATGGACTCCGAAGTGAAAGCACGGGTCGATGCCATGTGGGACGAGCTGGGCCTGTGAGCACGCATACAGTTACCTTTCAGCCTGCCGGCGTGCAGATTCAGTGCCGCGAAGATCAGAGCATTGCCGACGCGGCCGAAGAGCAGGGCGTAACGCTGTTTATCGGCTGCGACAACGGCGTCTGCGAAGTGTGCAAAGCTGACCGCCTGAGCGGATCGTTCCGTTTCCGCAACGCTCTGGGCCAGACCATACTTGAGCAGGATGATCAGGTATTATGCTGCGTTGCTCACCCGCTAACCGATACTGAGATTTATATGGAAGACGTTTACCCCGCCGACCACCTGCCACCCCGCACCCTGGCCTGCCAGATTACGGCGGTAGAATTGCTGGGTGATAACGTCTGGCGGGTTGAGCTGCTGGCGCCGGCCGGCAAGGCCATTGAGTTTTGGCCTGGCCAGTACCTGCTGCTGCACATTACCGATGCTCAGGGCCGCGAAGAACAGGTGCCCTATTCCATCGCCTGTGCGCCGGGCAGCCTCACCGGTGGTGATCCCCGGCGGCTGGAACTGCATATTGCCGACCACAGTGACAACGCCAGCCAGGTGCTGGCGTTTCTGCGCCAGGCGGTGGTGGTGCGGGTAACGCTGCCGCAGGGCGATTGCTTTATCAGCCCGCGGATTCTGCAACAACACCGTGGCCAGCCACTGCTGATGATTGCTGCCGGCAGCGGCTTTTCGCAGATCAAAAGTCTGGTGGAAGGCGCCCTGGCCATTAATCCGCAGCAGGAAATTCACCTGTATTGGTCAAACCGCCAGCCCGGAGGCTTCTATTTAAGCCAATTACCGCTGCAATGGGCGCAACAATTTGCCAATGTGCATTACCACCCTATTATCGAGCAGCACAGCAATGGCTGGGATGGCCGCGCCGGCTGGATTTATCAGGTGATTCATGAAGATTTCACCAACCTGAGCCATACACAGGTGTACGCCTGCGGCTCACCGAATATGGTGTATGGCACCCTCGACCAATTGGCCCCGCTGGGCTTAACCCAAAAAAATATGCACGCGGATGTATTTTCCTACGCCCCGCGCAGTGAATAACCAACCACAGGAGTGACCCATGGATATGAACCTGAATGAACTGACCGTGAACAGTCAGATGCTGATCGAAACCTACCTGCTGCCCTGGGGCACCAAGCTGCTGCTGGCCCTGCTGATTTTTATTGTGGGTCGCATGGTGGCGCGGCTGATCGCCCGCGGCGTGGGCAAAGCCCTCACCAGTGCACATCTCGATCCGATTCTGGTCAACTTCGCCGGTGCCGTGGTGAATACCGCGCTGTTGGTGCTGGTCATTATCTTCGCCCTGTCGCAGCTGGGGCTGGATACCACCTCACTGGTCGCTCTGGTCGGTGCCGCCGGTCTGGCCGTTGGTCTGGCGCTGAAAGATTCCCTCGCCCACTTTGCCGCCGGCGTCATGCTGATTGTGTTCCGTCCGTTCAAGCTGGGTGACTACGTTGAAGTCGGCGGCGTCGCCGGCTCGGTGGATAAAATCAGCATTTTCAGCACCCGCCTGAAAACCCCGGACAACAAAGTGGTGACCGTGCCGAACGGTAATATTTTCGGCAACACCATGACCAACTATTCCGAAGAAAGTACCCGCCGCATCGACCTGGTGGTGAGCATCAGCTACGGCAGCGACCTGCTGAAAGCCAAACACCTGCTGGATGACATCGTCGGCAGCCACGATAAAGTGCTGAAAGACCCAGCCTACCGCATCGCCGTTTCTGAACTGGCCGACTCCTCGGTGAATTTTATTGTGCGCCCCTGGGTGAACGCTGCCGACTACTGGGATGTGCGCTTCGAACTGCTGGAAACCATCAAACTGCGCTTCGATGCCGAAGGCATTGAAATTCCGCTCCCACAAATGGCCCTGCATATCAATAAGCCGGAATAATTATTCGCCCACCCGGCAGCCGCTGGGCTATGGTTAAGCGGCTGGAATCGCAGTTATGCGGTTCCGGCCACACAACCACAGAATTCTTTACGGTACCTGCATGCTGACGCCCCTTCTGCAACGCTTACCCGCGCCGGCCCGACCTTTTCTTCTCCCTGCTTTGCTGTTTATCAGCCTCATTGCCCTGGCTGACCTGTTTCTTTCATCACAACCCTGACCTGAATCAAGGCGTGGCAGGTCTATCCGACTAATAGACTAAAGCCAGCCAACCCCTCCCTGTGGATGATGGCCAACCCCCCACAAGGAGAGTTGTTATGCATGCTGCTGTTGTTCGCACTGTTGCCCGGTCAGCCGCCACACTGCTGCTGTTGACCTTCCCTTTTCTGAGCGCCGTGCAGGCTGCTCCTGCCGGTGAAAGCATTAAACTGGGGCTGAATTACCCGGCCACCGGTCGTTACAAAGAAGAAGGCATTGCCCAGGCGCAAGGCGCATTAATGGCCATTGAAGAAATCAACGCCGCCGGCGGTGTGCTGGGCCGGCCGCTGGAACTGCTAACCGCCAATACGGCTTCTGACCCGGCCAAAGCGGTGGAAAACGTGAAGGCACTGGCCAAACAGGGCGCCGCTATGCTGTTTGGCGGCTCCTCCAGTGCGGTGGCCGTTGAAGCCGGCAAAGAAGCCGCCCGCCACCAGCTGCTTTATTTCGGCACTCTCACCTACGCCAACGAAACCACCGTGGCCGATGGCCACCGCCATATGTTCCGCGAAACCTACAACGCCCACATGGCCGCCAAAGCACTGGGGGCATACCTGAATGAGCGTCTGCAGGGGAAGAAATTCTTCTATATGACCGCCGATTACAACTGGGGCTGGTCGAGCGAAACCTCACTGCGTAATTACACCGGCACCACCGATGTGAACCAGCACCCCGGCACTCTGGTGGCCTATCCGCGCCCGCGGGAAAACGATATGCGCAACGCGCTGGAGCTGGCGGTAAAAGCCGGTGCCGACGTGCTGATGCTGATTCAGTTTGGTGACGATATGGCGCTGGCCCTGCGCACCATCCACAGCATGGGCCTGCAGGACAAACTGACCATTGTGGTACCCAACCTGACGCTGGCGATGGCCAAGACGGCCGGCTCCGGCATTCTGGAAGGCGTTATTGGTGCCGCACCCTGGAGCTGGCAGGTGCCTTACCGCTACGGTTACGAACAGGGCAAAGCCTTTGTGGAAAAGTTTGTGCGCCTTAACGCCACCTACCCGACCAGTTCCGCCGCTTCCGCCTACAGCATTGTGTACCAGTTTAAAGACGCCGCCGAACGGGCCGGTTCACTGGATACCAACCGTCTGATCAAAGCACTGGAAGGGCATAAGTACAGCCTGCTGAAAGACGAACAGGAATGGCGCGCGCTGGATCACCAGAATGTACAAAGCGTGTACGTGGTGCGCAGCCGCACCCGCGAAGAGATTCTGCAAAGCCACCTGCGCGAAGATTTCTTTGAAATTCTGCTGCGGCTGGACGGTAAAGACACGGTACAAACCCCGGATGAATGGCGGGCAGAACGCCGCGCCGTGGGAGCGCCACTGACGTTGCAGTAATGCGTTATCGTTCAAGGTTGGGCGTTCAAAGTTGGGCGTGCATTGGTGTTTAACTCCGGGCACGCTGAACTCTCAACGCCTAACGCTTAACGCCCCTCAGCGCAACGCCAGCCGGAAGTGCTCACAGGCCTGGCTTTCATTACCTTCCGCCAGCCGCACCAGCGCCATTTCGGTGTGCAGCTCCGGCAGGTTACGCAGCCGCAGGCCGGTTTGCAGGTAGTCAGCGGCTTTCTCCAGATCATTCAGGCGTAACGCCAGTTTCCCCAGCACCAGCAACAGCACCGGGTCATTCGGACGCTCGGTCAGCTGTTGCTCGGCAAACAACAGCTGGCGGCTGGTATCTTCGCCGTGCAGGTTGCCGTACAGGATGACCAGGTCATCGTGCCAGACGTATTTAAGCGCCCGGCGCAGTTCCTGTTCAGCCAGACCATCAGCAGGCAGGGCATGCAGCAATTCAATATAACGCTTCACCACCGGCACCGACTCGCGCGCTGAGCGCGGCATATCGCGGTACAGCCGCTTCAGTTCCTGGGCTTGTTGTTCCGGCGCCTGGCCACTGTTGCGGCCGGTGCGTTCCAGTAACTGCAGCTGAATATTCTGCTCCAGCTCGCTGAGCTTATCGGCCGCAATACGGGACGACTTACGCAGTAGCGGCAGCAGTTCGTGCAGGGCCGACCAGTCTTCCAGATCAACATGCAGCTTCACCAGCAGTTTCAGCAGATAAGCATGTCTGGGATGCTGCTGGCGCAGTTTCAGCAATACCGCCAGCGCCTGTTCTTTCTGACCGCGCGAACTGAGCAGCTCGGCCTGATTCAGTCCCACCGCCAGATCAGCTCCTTTGGTGCTGTCACGGGCAGCTTTCAGCCACTCATCAGCGGCATCGTTTTTACCCTGCTCATAGGCGGCACGGGCAGCGGCCAGATAATTGATTAACGGGGTATCAGAATCGTCCGCGCTGAGGGTCAGTAAACGCTCGGCACGACGCCACTGTCCCTGCGCCAGACTCAGCAAACCTTTGGTGGTTTGCCGGCGGGCCCGCTGGTTACGGCGCTGGGCGCGCCATTCGTTAAAACGCCAGTCACTGCCCAGCAGCACCAGTGCTGAGCGCAGCAAGGTATAGAGCAGCAGCATCAGCAACAGGGTTAAACCGGCATACAGCCACAGACTGGTTTCCAGCGTGTAGTTGCCCCAGCTGATCAGCACGTAGCCGCTGTCAAAACCCATCAGGGTGCCGGCCACCAGACCGCCAGCCAGCGTCAGTACCAGCAGCAGTAACCAGGCTCTCATGCCGACTCCTCCACCGGGGCCATGCCGCGGCGCTGCTGCTCTACCCATTGCTGTAATTGCAGCAGCGAGCGGCTGATATCCGGCCGCTCGGGTGCCACCGGCCAGTCCTGCAGTTCCTGCAGCGACTGTTGTACGGCGCGGGTGCGGTCATCTTCGATCAGCAGGTACTGCTGCAACCAGTTCAGCACCCGTTGCAGGCTGTGCCCGTACAGGTCAGCCTGTTCACGCAACAACGCCGCCTGCGCCTGTTCCAGCATCAGGTTCATATTCTGTTGCAGATAGTATTGCTGGTCGGGAGTGAGCGGGGTGGCCACGGCATCGGCACGCTCACGGATACGCACCAGCCCGGTTAAGGCGGTTGTTATCTTATGCCACAGCTGGCCGTACCAGCTGTCCGGCAGTGGTTGCTGTGCTTCGCCCGCCAACAGGTCGGCGCCACTGTCCGGCAATAAGCGATCCGGCAACCAGGGCAGTTGCGGCAGCTGTTGCTGCAACGCCTGTAAGCGCAGAACGGCACCCGTGGCGTCCAGCGCCGGTGCCTGCCGCAGCGCCAGCATATCCTGCGCCAGGGTTTCGCGAATGCGGGTTAAGCCGGGATTACGGGTTTCCACCAGCACCGCATCGGCCGCCTGTAACAGGCTGAGAGCACCGTTCCAGTCACGTTCCAGCTGCAGCCGCTGGTTAGCCAGCCGCAGCAGATACTCGGCTTCCGCCAGCAGCCAGTCCTGCCGCTCAGCGCCGGGCAGCTGCGCCAGCCGGTCGCTGTTGTGCTGCAGCTGTTGCTGCAACTGTTGGTAGCTTTGCTGCTGCGTCTGCAGTTGCTGTTGCAGTTGCGCGATGTCCTGTTGCTGGCGGCGCTCCTGATCCTGTGTGCTGGCAATACGATCACGCAGCACGGCCATGTCGGTCAGCATCTGCTGATGCAGCCGCTGGGCAAACCAGCCGGCAGCGGCCAGCACGCCCAGCAGAATCAGTACCAGTAACAGCCACCACCAGCCAGCACGCCGGGCCGGCGTAGCGGCGGCTTGTTTGGCGGCCTTTGGCTTGTCTGCGGGCTGTTTGTCCGCCGGCTTCTGCTCAGCAGCAGTGGATTCAGGGGCAGGCAGGTTAGCCGGTTCGGCGGCGGCGTTAGAAGGTGTTTTGTTTTCGCTGCTCACTCTGACATTCCTTTTAGTGGCCGCCCGACCGGCGGCAGGTATTTTTTATTGGTTCAGCCTGGCGGCAAACAGGCCAGCATGTGTTCATCACGGGCGCTGGCCGCTACCAGTACCCGGGTAAATCCACGTTCCCGCGCCATGTCGGCACTGCGCTCGGCCGGCAAAATCAGGGCCTGAATGCGCTGCGGCAAATCCGGCACCTGGGCACAAACAATATCCAGTGCCTGGGTACTGCTGAGCATCAGCAGCGGCTTATCCTGCAGGGCGGCTTGCCACTGGTCGGCGCTGTAGTGCTGCTCGCGGCGTTCATACAGCTCTGCATAATCCACCTGGGCACCGCGTTCGCGCAAGACCGAGGCCAGTTTTTCCCGCCCGCCAATGCCACGCCAGAGCAAGACTTTTTGCCCGGCAATGACCTCTGGCTGCAACCCCGGCAGCGCCAGAATGCCTTCGCTGTCGAAGCGTTCCGCCGGGCAGTGTACGGTTAAACGGGCCTGTTCCAGCACCTCGGCGGTACTCGGGCCAACGGCGTAGAATTCGATGCCCAGCGGTGGCTGCGGCCAGTAACGGTCGAGCCATTCCAGCCCGATGGTGGCGGCGTTCACGCTGATAACAATAACCGCACGGTATTCGTCCAGATTCATCAGGCGCGCCCGCAGGCCGGAGGTTGCTGCGGCGTCATCGTCGGCCAGCGGCACGATGTCCATTAACGGCAGATGACGGGTTGCATAACCGCGTTGCTGCAGCGCCTGCAACAATGGCCCGGCCTGCTCAGCCGGGCGGGTAACAATCACCGCCGGTTGCATTATTTCACTTCGTGGCCGTAAACGGCGCTGAGAATGGCACCGGCACCCTGGGCCAGCAGATGCTCAGCGGCGTCAATGCCCATGGCTTCTGCCTCGCTGGCCAGACCACGACGTTCAGTGCGCAGAATGGTTTGGCCATCGACACTGCCCACCAACCCACGCAGCCACAGCTGCTCGCCGGTACGCTCGGCGTAACAGGCGATGGGCACCTGACAACCGCCCTGCAGGCGGCGGTTCAGCGCCCGCTCGGCCAGCACACAGCTGGCAGTGATGTCATCGTGCAGGGGTTTAATGAGTTCCTGAATCGCACGGTCGTAATCGTTATTACCCACGCGCCACTCAATACCCAGCGCGCCCTGACCACCGGCCGGCAGGGATTGTTCGGCGGGAATAAACGATGCAATGCGATCCTGCATTTCCATGCGCAGCAGGCCGGCGGCGGCCAGAATAATGGCGTCAAATTCACCGGCATCCAGCTTGCTCAGCCGGGTCTGGACGTTGCCGCGCAGGCTTTTGATGATCAGATCCGGGCGTTGCTGCTGGATCTGACACTGGCGGCGCAGGCTGGAGGTACCCACCACCGCGCCCTGCGGCAGTTCTTCAATGGTTTTATAGCGGTTGGAGACAAAGGCATCCTGCGGGTTTTCACGCGCACAGATCACCCCCAGCTCCAGCCCTTCCGGGAACTCCATCGGTACGTCTTTCATGGAATGCACGGCGATGTCGGCGCGGCCATCCAGCATGGCGGCTTCCAGTTCTTTTACGAACAGGCCTTTGCCGCCGATTTTGGCCAGCGGCACATCGAGAATTTTGTCGCCCTGAGTGGTGAAGGTAACCAGCTCAACGGTCAGCTGCGGATACAACGCCAGCAGACGCGCTTTGATGTGTTCAGCCTGCCACATGGCAAGCGGGCTTTTGCGGGTGGCGATGCGGAGCGTGGTTACAGCAGACATGGCTTTCCTTAACGCGAAGTAAATTCAGAGACGCCGGGCATGATAGCAGCGCTGGCCGTGCGGGGGTAATGATGCAGGGCAGATTCGCTGGCGTTGAGGGTTCAGGGTTCGGCGGGTAGTAAAGTTGAGCGTTCAGGGTTGAGGGTTCGGCGTGCTCCGCAGAAAATCCCAACGCCCAACGCCCAACGCCCAACGCCCAACGCCCAACGCCCAACGCCCAACGCCCAACGCCCAACGGGCTACAACCGCCGCAACAGCTGCCGCACTTCCGACAAGTGCCGGCGGCTGACCGGTATCCCCTGCGCATGGCCACGCAGTACCAGCTGATGGCCGCCGGCGGTCAGGGTTTCCAGCCGTTCGATGCGATCCAGCGCCACCAGCGTGCTGCGATGGGCGCGGACAAAGCGGGTGGGGAATTCTTCTTCCAGTTGTTTCAGCGATTCGTCGATCAGGGTTTCACCCTGATCATGCACCACGGTGACGTATTTCTGGTCGGCCTGACAGTACAGGATGTCATCCAGCGGTATCAGCTGCAGGCCATGATAGGTACGGGCCGTCAGGTGATTACGGGCCGCTGCCGGCACCGGGGCCGGGCGCTGTTGCAGCCATTCCTGCGCGCGCTGCAGGGCGCGCGCCAGGTCTTCCGGGCGCACCGGTTTCAGCAGATAGTCGATGGCTTTTACCGCGAAGGCCTGCAGCGCGTGCTCGTCATAGGCGGTGCAGAACACCAGCAGCGGCGGCTGGGGTAATTGCTGCATGGCGGCGGCAGTTTCCAGCCCATTGCGGCCGGGCATCTGAATATCCAGCAACACCAGATCGGCGGGCTGTTGCTGCAACCAGTCCAGGGCGGCATCACCGTGTGTGGCTTCGCCGGCAACACAGAAGGCGTCAAATGGCTGCAACAGCCGTTTCAATCGCTCCCGCGCCAGTGGTTCATCGTCCACCAGTAAAATCCGGTACGTCATTTCAGCTCTCCTTGGCCTCGGTTACTGCTGCCGGCAGCAGCAGATGCGCCTGATATTCTGCCGCGCTGGCGTCCAGTTGCAAGCCGGCCTGCTGCCCCAGCACCGCCAGCCGGGCACGGATGTTGTCATGCGCCATCTGGTTACCCGGCGTACTGCCACTGTGGGCGCGGGAATTAATAATGCTCAGGCGCCAGCGCTCACCCTCAGGCTGCAGCTGAATACGGATATAACCGCCTTCAATCCCGGGCTGGATGCCGTGGTAAACCGCATTTTCCAGCAACGGCTGCAGAATCAGTTGCGGCACGGTCAGTGCCGGCAAGTCGGCCGGCAGTTGCCACTGTACCCGCAGCCGTTGCTCGCCCAGCCGTACCTGCTCAATGGCCAGATACTGACGGCCCAGTTCAATTTCCTGTGCCAGCGGAATCAGGCTGTCATCGTTTTTCAGCACCACCCGGAACAGCTGCGCCAGATCGAGCAGCAGCCGTTCGGCTTTATCCGGATCGACCACGATCAGCGATGCCACAGTATTCAGGGTGTTAAAGAAGAAGTGCGGGCGGATATTGGCCTGCAACGCCGCCAGCCGCGCTTTCAGTTCGGCCTGGGTTTTCTGCCGCCACTGGCTGCGCACATAGAAATAGCGCATCGCCATGGCACCGAAAATAAGGCTGACGATGATATTGCGCAGTACCCATTGCCAGTCGATCCGGCCTTCGGCCAGCGGCCACAACAGTTCGCCGGTGACGCTGACCAGCAGCGTCACCAGCATAATCACCAGCAGCGCCAGCAAGGCGGCGGCACTTTCGTGCAGGCGCAGCAACCAGTGTCGTGACTGGCACAGGGCCGCCACCGACAGCAGGCACACCCACTGCACAAAGAACGACAGAATACTGAAGCGCGGCCAGGAAAAGTTATCCAGCCCCATTTCCAGCAGGCTTAACGCCAGCACCAGTGCTTCACTGACCGCCAGTAAAATCAGCACCGCCCGGGCATTGCACAGGTCGGGCAGAAAAAAAGCATTCAGGCGGGCCTGCTCAGCCTGGCGCAGAGGGTGCGGTTCCGACACGGCGTGATCCATTCAGAAGGAAAGGGGCAGTCTGCTGTGCGCCGTGCCCTTCGGCAAGTACCCGCCGTGCAATTTGGTGCGATACAGGACAGGCTGGCCGGCAGGTGGTTATAATCTGCGCCATTTCGTTCTCTGCACCCGTCTGAGGTCTTCATGTCTGATTCCAATAACGCCACCAACTCTGCCTGGGGCGGTCGTTTTTCTGAACCCACCGATGCCTTTGTGGCCCGCTACACCGCCTCAGTCAATTTCGACAAGCGCATGTACCGGCAGGATATTCAGGGCTCCGTCGCCCACGCCAAAATGCTGGCCAAAGTCGGCGTGCTGACGGCGCAGGAGCGCGATGACATTATCCGTGGTCTGGAAGAAGTGCGGATCGAGATTGAACGCGGTGAATTCGAATGGTCGGTGGCGCTGGAAGATGTGCATATGAACATCGAAGCGGCACTGACCAAAAAGATCGGCATTACCGGCAAGAAACTGCACACCGGCCGTTCGCGCAACGATCAGGTGGCCACCGATATCCGTCTGTACCTGCGCGACGAAACAGACACTATTTGCGCCGAACTGACCCGTTTACAGCAAGGTCTGGTGGAACTGGCTGAGCAAGAAGCCGACACCATTATGCCGGGCTTCACCCACCTGCAAACCGCTCAGCCGGTAACCTTTGGCCATCACCTGCTGGCCTGGAACGCCATGCTGGAGCGCGATTTTGCCCGTCTGCAGGACTGCCGCAAGCGCATTAACCAGCTGCCGCTGGGCGCGGCCGCACTGGCCGGTACTACTTACCCGATTGACCGTCATTACACCGCCGAGCTGCTGGGCTTTGACGCGCCGACCGAAAACAGCCTGGATTCCGTCTCCGACCGTGACTTTGCCATCGAATTTACCAGCGCCGGCGCGCTGATCATGATGCACCTGTCACGCTTCTCGGAAGAGCTGGTGCTGTGGGCCTCAGCGCAGTTCCGCTTTGTCGATCTGCCCGACCGTTTCTGCACCGGCTCCAGCATCATGCCGCAGAAGAAAAACCCCGACGTGCCTGAGCTGGTACGTGGCAAAACCGGCCGTGTGTACGGTCACCTGATGGGGCTGCTGACGCTGATGAAATCCCAGCCGCTGGCCTACAACAAAGATAATCAGGAAGACAAAGAACCGCTGTTCGACACTGTCGACACCCTGCGCGACAGCCTACGCGCCTTCGCCGATATGGTGCCGCACCTGATGGCGCGCAAAGACGATATGCGCGAAGCCGCCAAACGCGGTTTCTCTACCGCCACCGATCTGGCCGATTACTTAGTGCGCAAAGGTATTCCGTTCCGTGATGCCCATGAAATCGTCGGTAAGTCCGTGGCTTATGGCGTGCAGACCGGCAAAGACCTGAGCGAAATGTCACTGGCAGAACTGCAGCAGTTCTCTGGCGAAATCACGGCTGAGGTCTTTGATGTACTGACGCTGGAAGGCTCGGTAGCCGCCCGTAACCACATCGGTGGCACCGCCCCGGAACAGGTACGCGCCGCGGCTGCCCGCGCCCGTACCGCCCTGGCGCAACGTCAGGACTGATAACCTTTGCCTTACCCCGGCATCTGCCCCAGATGCCGGGTTCCCGCTCCCCTCAGCCTCCCTGATAACAAATTCATCTGTCAGCAATGGACAAAGCTGATAATGATCAAGTGCGCATCCTGCGCCAGCTGCTACCCTTTGTGGCTTATTCCCTGATACGTATTTTTTGCGGAGCTGTCGGTGTTGCGCCTTGCCACCCTGATGATCACCCTGCTGCTGACGGCAGCCCTGAGTGCCTGCAACCACCCCTCTCAACCGTTGCGGGTGGGTACTAACCTGTGGCCGGGTTACGAGCTGCTGTATCTGGCCCGCGAACAGGGTTATTACGACCGTCATATCAAACTGGTGGAGTTACCTTCGGCCTCGGATGTTATTGATGCCTTACGGCTGGGGCATCTGGAAGCCGGCGCGCTGACCCTGGATGAGGTGCTGACCCTGCAGCAGGAAGGCGTGGATCTGGTGGTGGTGCTGGTTTTTAACATCTCCATGGGGGCCGATGTACTGCTGACCCATCCCACGGTTACAGGGCTGAGCGACCTGCGCGGGCGCACGGTTGCCGTTGAAACCACCGCCGTTGGCGCGCTGATGCTGCACAGCGCACTGGAAGCCACCGATCTGAATATCAGCGACGTCACCGTGCGTCACCTGCCCCTAATCGAACATTTACCCGCCTATCAGGCCGGCAGGATCGACGCCATGATTACCTTTGAGCCTTATGCTTCACGCCTGCAGGCGGCCGGTGCGATACCCCGCTTTGACAGCGCGGCCATTCCCGGCAAAGTGGTGGATGTGCTGGCCGTGCGGCGCGAAGCCCTGCGACAGCATGACCATAATCTGCGTCACCTGCTGCAGGGCTTTTTCCGCGCCCGCCAGGATTTGCTGCAACGCCCTGAAGCAGCGCTGGCGATTATTAATCAACGGCTGAAGGTCTCTGCCGCTGAGCTGCCCTCGCTGTTTAATGGCCTGCAGCTGCCCGATGTCATCGAAAACGCCGCGCTGTTAGAGCACGACCCATCGGTTTTAACCTACAACGCGGCTGATCTGGCCCAGCTGATGCAGCAGCAACAACTGCTGCCCGGCGTACCGGATCTGACCGCCTTTACTTCAGCCGCCTGGCTGCCGGAGCAACCATGAACCGGCACCCTATGTACTCACTCAGCAAAATCCTGCTCAGCTGGTCGGCACTGGCCTTAGGCATTACCGCCCTGGTGTTAAGCTACTTCCTCTATCAGGCCTTAACGGCCCAGTTCAACAGCACCTGGGCCGGTAAGCTAGAAGCCGAACTGAACGGCCTGCGCCTGTCTCTGCAACACCAGCTGTCTGACGGTGAGTGGGCACTGGCCGATCAGACCCTGAGCCGCATGGCGGTGCGCCCCCATATCAGCCATCTGGTACTGGTGATTGATGGCAAGGTACGTCTTTCAACCCGCCGCGCCGATCTGGGCGAACCCCTGCCGGCCGATCTGCAAGCCGCCGGGCTGGAGCCAGCGCTGCCGGACTTTCAGTATCAGCAGCAAAAAGGGCATTTTTACGGCCTGCTGCCGCTGCAATTCCGCAGCGGTAAAGAGTTACGCGGACAAACCAACGGCTGGCTGTACGCTCATTACGACACCACCACCCAACGATATGAGACGCTGATCGATACACTGGAAAAAGTGGCACTGGTGCTGGCCATGCTGGCGCTTTACACCCTGGGGCTGCAGCGTATTGTGAAGCATCAGGTTTTATTACCCCTGCAACGACTGGTGGGGTTTACCCGCGCTCTTACCGAAGGCCAGCTGGGCAGCCGGGTACATGCCGGTCATTCACAGGAATTTGCGCATCTGGAGCGGGCCTTTAACCAGCTCAGTGCTCACCTGCAACAATCCATGCAACAGATTGAATACCAGGCCAATTTTGATTCGCTGACCAATCTGGCCAACCGCCGCTTTGCGATGCTGCATCTGGAAAAGAAAATTGCCCATGCCCGCCGGCATCAGCACTATGGCGCCGTGTTGTTCATCGACCTCGATCACTTTAAGAACATCAATGATTCCCTCGGTCACCCGGTTGGCGACCAATTACTGATCGAGGTCGCTAAACGCCTGCGCGTAACCGTGCGCAATGAGGATCTGACGGCCCGCCTGGGCGGGGATGAATTTCTGGTGCTGCTGGATCAGGAAGACAACAGCCCGGAAATGGCCGCCAGCCACGCCAGCGATTGCGCGCAACGGGTATTGGATGCCATTCGTCAGCCCTTTGAAATTGATGTGCACTGCTTCCACCTGTCGGCCAGCATCGGCATCGCGATTTTTCCGTCCGGCCAGGACAGCGTAGCGGATTTGGTACGTCAGTCTGATACCGCCATGTACCACGCCAAATCACTGGGTCGCAGCGCCTACAGCCTGTACACCGACAATATGCAGCAACAGACGCAGGACAAACTGAATCTGTTTAACGATCTGCATCAGGCCATTGAAGAGGAAGCCTTTTATCTGGTGTTCCAGCCACAGCTGAACAGCCGTGGCGAGGCCAGCGGCGCCGAAGTGCTGTGCCGCTGGAATAATAACGGCGTACCAGTGGCACCGGATGTGTTTATTGCCGCGGCCGAAGAAACCAACCTGATTATTCCGCTGGGCCGCTGGATTCTGCGCCAGAGCTGCCGGCATCTGCAGCACTGGCGGCAGCAGGGCTGTTTGCCGGCGTCCTTCCGCCAGCTGGCGGTGAATATCAGCCCGATCCAGTTCCGCGACCCGCAGTTTGAAAGCCTGATCAATGAGCTGCTGGAAGAATATTCGCTGGAACCTCAGTGGCTGGAGCTGGAAATTACCGAAAATACCTTCCTCGGTAATAATGATGAAGCGCGCAACAAGATAGAGCGCCTGAGCCAACTGGGCATCCGCTTTGCACTGGACGACTTCGGTACCGGCTACTCCTCTCTCAGCTACCTGCAGCAATTACCGCTGCATAAACTGAAAATTGACCGCTCCTTCATCACCGATATCGACAAAACCGACCAGCCGGTGCCCATCATCGAGTCCATTATTCAGCTGGGCCATAATCTCGGCCTGGATGTGATTGCCGAAGGGGTTGAAACCGAACAGCAGCGCGATTACCTGCTGGCGCACCAGTGCTACGAATTCCAGGGCTACTGGTTCAGCAAACCGCTGAACGATGAAGCCTTCTGCCGCTATCTGGCCGAATTGCAAAGCTGCCCGTAAACATAGGGCAAAGGCAAATAACGGCCATTGTCAGAGGCCAGCCGCCGCTTTACTCTGTCGCACAATAAAAATAATAAGGATAACGCTGTGCGCATTTCATCTTTGTGGCTGTTGACCTTGTTGCTGAGCCTGAGCGGCTGCGGCGCGGATTCCTCACTGTCTGCGGGAACGGATAACGCCCAGACACCTGGCACCGATACCGGTACGACTGACCCCGATGACGATGATGCGGGTGAAGGGGGCGACGCTGAGAACCCCGATGATCCGGTCATTTCCAACCCCAGGGAATTTGATTACCGTCCCGATAACGGCGCTCCGGTAGAAACCTGCACGCCAGACGATGCCGATATTGCCGCCGACGCGACCGGGCTGGGCACCACCGGGGCCGACAGCACCTATGCCATAACCGGCTACGCTGAAGACACCAGTGGCAGCGGCCTGACCGGCACCTGGGTCATCGTCGCCCGCGACAACACCGCAGCCCCCATCCGGCGTATGCAGAAATATTTTATGGTGATCCGCAGCAACGGCAGCGGTGAGTATGAAATGGCCAACTGCAGCGCCATGCCGACCATAACCGAAGAAACTACCAAGCAGTGGGTGGATGAGTATGACAAGCCGGTAACAGAAGACGATCCCGCTCGGGTTGTACAAATAGATGTGGTCACCAAGCGCACCTATAACGCCTGGCAACCCTTTGTCCTGCCGCAGGCCACCGCAGGCACAACCATCACCTTGCCGCTGCTGACACCCAGTGAGATGGTGCCGGAAAACGGCGTCACGCTGACGGTGACCGACACCAGCCGGCTGAGCAGCACTGACGGGGTGTATCAGGGGCTGAAGTTATCCACCAGCACTGCACCTTTGGGTACTGCAGGCGCGGATATCACGCCCTCGCCATCAAACAGCAACCCCAATCCAACTCAGATTAACTTCAGTACTGAAAACATCTGGTGCGTGGTTCAATCGCGCCAGATTGAACAGCAATGCAGCACCAGCAACCCCCAACCCGAACCCATTGTCGATTCGATTATCCGCGCCTCCACTGAAAAGTGGCAGCTGGGCGTGGCCACCAGCACCGAAGCCAGCTGGACGAACAAGTTTCTGCTGGTGGCCCGTAATGTTTTGGAGGGTATAAGTACGGATGCGAACAGTGGTGTGCGCACCACCGCCACGGCCGGTGAAGCCGACAGCATCAGTCACAGCACCAGTGAACTGCAGGTACAGGTAGATGTCGGTCTGAGGCTGGGAAGTAGCGACAGCATCAGTATTGATACCAATATCCCCGGCAGTTTAAAGCCCTGAAACCTGGCGTTAAACGGCAGCACTCAGAACAGATTTAACAGCTGCTCTTTCAGCCACATCACGGCCGGATCGCCGTTGGCTTTACGATGCCAGTACAGGTGCAGCTCCAGCGCCGGCAGCGGCATTGGCAGCTCGCGCACCAGCAGATCGGGCGTTTGCTGCACCAGCCGGGCGGCAAATTCCTGCGGCATGGTCAGCAATAAGTCGGTCTGTTGCACCACCTGCACGGCGGCATGGTAATTCTGGCAGCGTAATGCGATGCGCCGGGCTTTGCCCTGGCGGGTTAAGGCAAAATCTTCCACTCCCGGGCCTTCCGGCCGGCTGGATACCTGCACATGGCGGGCGCTCAGATAAGCCTCCAGATCCCAGTGCTGCCCCGCCAGCGGGTGTTGCGCCCGCAGCATCACCACCAGCCGTTGTTCTCCAATGACGCAGTGTTCAATGTCTTCACCGACCGGCAACAAAACATCCACGGCAAAATCCAGCTGACCGGAGGTTAAGGCAGCGGCAATATCGCGGCGCGGCACGCGGATGCTGTGCAGCTGAACGGCCGGGGCCTGCTGCTGCAATTGCTGCATCAATACCGGCAGGGCGGTCGCTTCCATCACATCGCGGGCGGCCAGGGTGAAAACCCGGCTGGCGCTGGCCGGATCAAAGGCCAGACCATCGGTAAGGGTGGTTTCCAGTCCCTGCAGCGCGGTGCGCACCCGGCCAATAATGGCTTTGGCCAGTGGCGTCGGTGCCACCCCCCGGCCGGAGCGTTCAAACAACGGATCATTGAAACACTCACGCAACCGACTGAGCGCATGGCTGACCGCCGGCTGCGATAAATTAAGCTGCTCAGCGGCGCGGGTGAGGCTGCCTTCGCGGTATATCACATCAAACACCACAAACAGGTTCAGATCGATGCGGGCGAAATTTTTCTGATACATAGTCAGTTCCCGCCCCGGAGCCGGCAGAAATCAGCCAGCTGGCCGGCCGCTAACGGCTTACTGTAGTAATAGCCCTGAATCAGATCACAGCCCTGCTGCTGCAGAAAGGCCAGCTGTTCCGCTTCCTCCACACCTTCGGCCACCACCTGCATATTCAGGCTGTGTGCCAGCTGAATAATGGCGGTAACAATGCCTTTATCGGTGTCGTTATGGCCCAGTTCACGCACGAACGACTGGTCGATTTTCAGCTCATCCACCTGAAAACGCTTCAGGTAGCTCATGGAAGAATAACCGGTACCGAAATCATCAATGGATAAGTAGAAACCGGCGGCTTTCAGTTCGGCCATAATGCGCTGGGCATCATCCGGATTATTCAGCGCCACCGCTTCGGTCAGTTCCAGTTCAAAATCAGCCGGCGTAAGACCTTCAGCCTGCACCAGCGCCGCAGCATGGGCGGCAAAATCCGGCTGAATAAACTGCAGTGCCGATAAATTAATGGCCAGCCGGAATACGGGTAAGCCATCATTGCGCCATTGCTGCAGCTGCCGCGCTGCCTGCTGCAGTACCCATTCCCCAATGCCGACAATCAGGCCGTTGGTTTCCGCCAGCGGGATAAATTCAGCCGGTGACACCTGGCCCCACTTCGGGCTGTTCCAGCGCAATAAGACTTCCGCTGCGATCATGCGTTGCCGGCGCAGATCCAGCTGCGGCTGAAACGCCAGCCACAGCTCTTCCCGTTGCTGAGCCCCGGCCAGCGCACTGCCCAATTCCAGTTTGCGCAGGCTATTAGCCTGCATTTCCGGGGCGTAAAAACGATAGCTGTTCCGGCCCTCCTGTTTGGCCCGGTACATGGCGGTTTCAGCACTGGTCAGCAGGGTCTCAAAATCCTGGCCATCGGTCGGATACAAAGCGATGCCCACCGATGCCGTCAGGGTTAACTCCTGATTGTCTTGCAGCAGCAGTAGCGGCTGTTGTATCAGCTGCAGCAAATCGGCGGCAACCTGTCCCGCTTTGCTGTCATCGGCAGCGGGCAATACAAACAGAAAGCCATCACCAGAATGGCGGCCGAGAATGTCTTTGCCGGTCAGGATGGTGCGCAAGCGCATACCGATTTCCCGCAGCACCAGATCCCCCATGCGATGGCCCAGGGTGTCGTTAATGGTTTTGAAATGGTCCAGATCCAGCCAGATTAAGGCCAGCGGCGCCGGCCGCTGTTCAGCCGCCTGATATTCACCAAAGCGCTGTTTGAGTAAATGCGGGTTGGGCAACCCGGTAAGCTGGTCGTAATGCGAGAGTTGTTCAATGCGGCGCTCGGCCTCGCGGCGGGCGGTAATATCTTCTTTGTGGGCGATGTAGTTAATAACCTGCCCCTGCTCATCACGCAGAGGATAAATCAGGGCCTTTTCCACGTATTCTTGGCCGGCCTTATTGCGGTTAACCAACTCGCCCTGCCAGGCCCGGCCCTGATGCAGACTCTGCCACATCCCTTTATAGGTCGATGCCGGTGTCTTGCCGGATTTGATAATGCCCGGATCTTTGCCCTGCACATCCTCAACGCTGTAACCACTAACGCGGGTAAATGCATCGTTTACATATTCGATATGACCCGCCAGGTCGGTGATAATGACCGGGTAGGGGCTTTGATCCACCACCGAGGACAGCAGCCGGATGCGGGCTTCACTGTGCAGCTGGGCGGTAATATCGCGGGCTGAGGCATACACAACGCCATGACGTGAGGCGGCCCGCCATTCCAGCTGACGGATGTCGCCATCCGCACGCCGCATACCGGCACAGATGGTTTCTGTGGCCTGACCACTGGCCACCCGGCTGACAAACCGCTGCACCTGTTGCTGTTCGGCCGGGGGAATAAAATCGGTGAGGAAATGTCCTTCCAGTTGTTCTGCGTGGTATCCCATCACTTTCTGCCACGAGCCGTTTACCCGCATAAAACGGCCATCGTGGCTACCGATGCAGAACAAATCCAGATTGGCGTCAAAGAAGTAATCCAGCTCTTCCTGCTGCTGTCGTAACCGCTGTTCAGATTCCTGCAGGCGGCGATAGGGCAACTGTACAACCTCCATAAATAAGGCCCGGTACAGAAACGCATAACTGACGATCTTCAGGATATGGCCCAGCAGGTTATACAGATCCGTAACGTCGGCGTAGAGCGTGAACATGAATTCACTCATGGCCATCAGCAGCGCAGCGGCAAACATACCGGCGGCATGAAAACGCCGCGGTTGGCGCAGGGCATTAACGAACAGCAAAGCGGCGGCCAGATACACCGCAATCAGGCCGTATTCGAGGGCTATTTTCAGTGCAGTCAGACCACTGCCGGGCATAAAGGTACGCGGCACGGTGGCAGGCCACAGCAAGAACCACAGGCTGCTTACCAGGGTGAACGTCAGCACCAGGATGTAGAGCCAGCCGCGCGGGAGTTTAATACCACGCTGATAAACCGCCAGCGCGCTCAGCAGCAGCCCGCTGGCGGCCAGATAACGGGCGGCCAGCCAGAAATTAATGGCCTTTTCCGGATCGGCCGGTGTAATAAAATCGGGCATGCCCTGAAACGACAGCAGGTGCAGCGTATCCAGAATGGCCACCCCCAGAAATACCGGCGCCAGACTGCTGGTGTGGGGTGCAGCAATATTGTCCATACGGCTGTGATTAATACTGACAATCATCAGCGCCACGGAGATGGCGGCCAATTCCAGCACAATATGCAGCGGTACATAATTGGCTATGCCGGCACCAAAGGCGGAAAACCACGGCAGCCAGACCAGCAGAATGATCACCACTGATAGCGCGATAAGGGCAAAGCGGGCAGTACGCCATTCGGAATGGTGACTGGGATGTATGGGCATCAGAACCTGACCGGATCAGTAAGAGTGACGGCAATTAAATGGCCGTACAGAAACATTGGTCTGTTAATTTTAGCAGTTGATAGCTAAACAGCCGGTTACAGGCGTAACGGATAAAACATGAAGGGGGGAATTCAGAAAATTGGTCGGAGTGAGAGGATTCGAACCTCCGACCCCTGCGTCCCGAACGCAGTGCACTACCAGGCTGTGCTACACTCCGACTTTGTGCGCGTACTATACGAATTTTTTTTTATTTTTCCAGTACTTGTGCGTATAAATTTTGTATCTGCAGCAACATAGTGTTCTTTTAATAACGCTCCAGCAGATATAAAAAACCCCGCTGAGCGGGGTTCTTTAACGATCGACTGCTTAAGCTTAACGCTTGCCCAGTTTTTCGCGGATCTGCTGGATGGTGCGCAGCTGAGCAACCGCTTCAGCCAGCTGAGCCAGCGCCAGGGTGTAATCCACCTCGCCACTCTTGTTTTCCATCGCCAGTTCGGCCTGACGCTTGGCTTCCAGAGCTGCAGCCTCATCAAGGTTGTCAGCACGGACAGCGGTGTCAGCCAGGATGGTGACAGAGTTCGGCTGCACTTCCAGATAGCCGCCAGAGACGTAAACAATCTCTTCTGCACCGCCTTGTCTTACAACACGGACGGTACCCGGGATCAGCGGGGTCAGCAGTGCTGCGTGACCGGGTTCAATACCCAGTTCACCCTGTGCACCACGGGCTACCACACGCTCGACCAGACCGGAGAACAGATTCTCTTCGGCGCTGACGATATCGCAATGGACGGTAATCGCCATAATCTTTTCCTCAGACTGAGGAGGCCGGCAACCTTGTTATTACGCAGTTGCCGACCCGGCCAGGTTACATTTTCTTGGCTTTCTCAACGGCTTCGTCGATGGTGCCAACCATGTAGAACGCTTGTTCCGGCAGGCTGTCGTACTCGCCGTTCAGGATACCCTGGAAACCACGGATGGTTTCTTTCAGCGACACGTACTTACCAGGCGCACCGGTAAAGATCTCAGCTACGTGGAACGGCTGAGACAGGAAACGCTCGATCTTACGTGCACGGGACACCAGCAGCTTGTCTTCGTCTGACAGTTCGTCCATACCCAGAATGGCGATGATGTCTTTCAGCTCTTTATAGCGCTGCAGAACACCCTGAACGCCACGAGCTACGTCGTAGTGTTCGTTACCGATAACCAGCGGATCCAGCTGACGAGAGGTGGAATCCAGCGGGTCAATGGCCGGGTAAATACCTTTGGACGCGATGTCACGGGACAGTACTACAGTAGAGTCCAAGTGCGCGAAGGTGGTGGCCGGAGACGGGTCAGTCAAGTCGTCCGCCGGTACGTATACGGCCTGTACCGAGGTAATAGAGCCGGTTTTGGTCGAGGTAATACGTTCCTGCAGAACGCCCATCTCTTCCGCCAGAGTCGGCTGGTAACCTACCGCAGACGGCATACGACCCAGCAGTGCAGATACTTCAGTACCAGCCAGGGTGTAACGGTAAATGTTGTCCACGAACAGCAGAACGTCTTTACCTTCGTCACGGAATTTTTCGGCCATGGTCAGACCAGTCAGGGCCACGCGCAGACGGTTACCCGGCGGCTCGTTCATCTGACCGTACACCATCGCTACCTTGGACTTCACTTTGTCGTCCAGGTTTACAACACCGGATTCAGCCATTTCGTAGTAGAAGTCGTTACCTTCACGGGTACGCTCACCTACACCGGCGAATACCGACAGACCGGAGTGGGCCTTGGCGATGTTGTTGATCAGTTCCATCATGTTTACGGTTTTACCAACACCGGCACCACCGAACAGACCCACTTTACCGCCTTTGGCAAACGGGCAAACCAGGTCAATAACCTTGATGCCGGTTTCCAGCAGGTCGGTGCTGGCTGCTTGTTCGTCGAAGCTGGGGGCAGCACGGTGAATAGAAGCAACTTCTTTCTCACCGATAGGGCCACATTCGTCGATCGGGCGACCCAGTACGTCCATGATGCGGCCCAGAGTCTCAATACCTACCGGTACAGAGATCGGAGCGCCAGAGTTAGTAACAGACAGGCCGCGTTTCAGGCCTTCTGTGGAGCCCATCGCAATGGTACGTACCACGCCGTCGCCCAGCTGCTGCTGAACTTCAAGGGTGGTTTCTGTACCATCTACGGTCAGGGCGTCGTAGACCTTAGGCACCACATCACGCGGGAATTCCACGTCGATAACGGCGCCGATGATCTGTACGATACGTCCGCTCATATTCGGTTCCTCTTAACCTTTTAACCAGTTCCCCGGGCCTTAAACGGCCGCGGCACCGCTAACGATTTCTGAAATTTCCTGGGTGATCGCCGCCTGACGCGCTTTGTTATAAAGCAGGTTCAGTTCTTTGATCATGCCGCCGGCGTTATCGGTGGCGTTTTTCATCGCCAACATACGCGCAGCCTGCTCACAGGCGTTGTTTTCAACCACACCCTGATACACCTGTGATTCGATGTAGCGCAGCAGCAGACCATCAATGATGGTTTCTGCATCCGGCTCATACAGGTAGTCCCAGTGTTTCTTGGTCAGATCGTCTTCGACTGCCTTCAACGGGAGTAATTGTTCCGCCACCGGCAGTTGGGTCATCGTGTTCACAAAGCGATTGTGCATGATGTACAAACGGTCGATACGACCCTCATCAAATGCATCCAGCATCACTTTTACCGAGCCGATCAGGCTGGCCAGTTCCGGCGCGTCACCCAGATGGGATTTGGACGCCACAACGTTGCCACCAAAACTGGAGAAGAACAGGCTGGCTTTGGAGCCAACGGCGCAGAATTCAACCTCTACGTTTTGTTCTTTCCACTCTTTTACCTGCTGTGCCAGGCGCTTGAACAGGTTGTTGTTCAGGCCACCGCACAGACCACGGTCGGAAGACACCACGATATAGCCAACTCGCTTGATGTCGCGGTCCTGCAGATAACGATGGCGTGATTCAGTGGCTGCAGAAGCCAGGTGTCCGACCACACGACGGATGTTATCCGCGTAAGGACGGCTGGACTGCATACGCATCTGAGCGCGACGCATTTTACTGACCGCGACTTTCTCCATCGCGGACGTAATTTTCTGCGTGCTTTTCACACTCGAAATCTGCTCTTTAATCTCTTTTCCGACTGCCATATAGCTGCCCTAGATTGAGTGAATCCCGCCGCGCCTGTTACAGCGCGGCACCGGACTTACCAGGCCTGAGTGCTCTTGAACTTCTCGATACACTCTTTCAGGCTGGCTTCGATCTCACCGTTGTAGTCGCCTTTCTCGTTGATTTTCGCCATCAGAGCAGCGTATTCGCTGTTGGCGAAGCTCAGCAGAGCGGCTTCAAAGGATTTGATCTTGTTCACTTCAACGTCAGCCAGATAGCCTTCGTTAGCAGCCAGCAGTACCAGACCCATGTTGGCGGTGGACATCGGAGCGTACTGACCTTGCTTCATCAGCTCGGTAACTGCACGGCCGTGTTCCAGCTGCTTACGGGTGGCTTCATCCAGGTCAGAGGCAAACTGAGCGAACGCCGCCAGTTCACGGTACTGAGCCAGAGCCAGACGGATACCACCGCCCAGTTTCTTGATGATCTTGGTCTGCGCGGCACCACCAACACGGGATACCGAGATACCCGCGTTCATCGCCGGACGGATACCGGAGTTGAACAGGTTGGTTTCCAGGAAGATCTGACCGTCGGTAATAGAAATTACGTTGGTCGGAACGAACGCAGATACGTCACCACCCTGGGTTTCAATGATCGGCAGTGCGGTTAAGGAACCGGTTTTGCCTTTCACTTCGCCGTTGGTCATCTTTTCTACGTAGTCAGCGTTTACGCGGCAAGCGCGTTCCAGCAGACGGGAGTGCAGATAGAATACGTCACCCGGGTATGCTTCACGGCCCGGCGGGCGCTTCAGCAGCAGGGAGATCTGACGGTAAGCCCAGGCTTGTTTGGTCAGGTCATCGTATACGATCAGAGCGTCTTCGCCACGATCCAGGAAGAACTCACCCATGGCGCAGCCAGAGTAAGGAGCCAGGAATTGCATAGCGGCCGGGTCGGCAGCGCCGGCGGCCACGATGATGGTGTGTTCCAGAGCGCCGTGTTCTTCCAGCTTGCGTACTACGTTAGCGATAGAAGATTGCTTCTGACCGATGGCAACGTAGATACACTTAATGCCTTTGCCTTTCTGGTTGATGATGGCGTCGATGGCCAGAGCGGATTTACCGGTCTGACGGTCACCGATGATCAGCTCACGCTGGCCACGGCCAACCGGTACCATGGAGTCAACCGCTTTGTAGCCAGTTTCAACCGGCTGGTCTACCGATTTACGGGCAATAACGCCAGGCGCAACACGCTCAACCGGAGAGGTCTGTGTGGTGTTCAGCGGGCCTTTACCGTCGATCGGGTTACCCAGAGCGTCAACCACACGACCCAGCATGCCTTCGCCTACCGGTACTTCCAGAATGCGGCTGGTGCATTTGGCCGTCTGACCTTCAGCCAGTGACTTGTAGTCACCCAGAACCACGGCGCCAACAGAGTCGCGCTCAAGGTTCATGGCCAGGCCGTAGACGCCGCCTTCAAATTCAATCATCTCACCGTACATAGCATCGGCGAGACCATGGATACGAACGATACCGTCGGATACGGATACGACGGTGCCCTCGTTCTGGGCTTGTGAAGTCACATCGAGATTTTCGATGCGTTTTTTGATGACTTCACTGATCTCAGATGGATTCAGTTGCTGCATGTGCATCGTCCTTCAAATTAGGATTTCATCGCTTCGGCTAATTTCGCCAGCTTGCCGGTTACGGAGCCGTCGATTACCAGGTCACCGGCACGAATGATGGCGCCACCGATGAGAGACTCATCGACTTCGCTGGTCATGCGTACTTCACACTGCAGTCTGGCTTTCAGCGCCTGCACGAGCTTGGTGCTTTGCTCGTCAGACAGTGGCTGGGCGGAAGTTACCACCACGTCCACGGTATTCTGCAGCTGGGCTTTCATCTCTTCGTATAACTCAGAGACTTCTGCCAGCAGCGGCAGACGCTTGTTTTCGGCCAGAACAGCGACCAGGTTTTTGGCTGCTTCATTCAGCTTATCGCCACATACGTCGACTAGCGTCTGTGCCTGCTGTTGCGCAGACAGAGAAGGATGCTGCAGGAAAGCTGCCAGTTGTTTATCGGCCACACAGGCCGCCAGCAGTGCCAGGTCGGCAGACCAGGCATCCAGTGCACCTTTCTCTTGTGCTTCAGCAAACACCGCTTTGGCGTATGGCCGAGCGAGAGTTGTTAATTCAGCCATGGAAACCTCGCTCAGAGCTCGTCAGCTAATTTATTCAGCAGGTCGCCGTGGGCGGCTGCATCGACTGACTTGCCAAGAATCTTCGCTGCACCGGCAACAGCCAGTTCAGACACCTGCTTACGCAGAGTTTCTTTAGCGCGGTTCACTTCCTGCTCGACCTCAGCCTGAGCAGCGGCTACCAGACGGGCACCTTCAGCACGAGCGGCTTCTTTAGCCTCATCGATAATCTGATTGGCGCGCTTGTTAGCCTGTTCGATGATCTCGGCAGCTTTCTCTTTGCCTTCACGCATCTGGGAAGTGGCTTTTTCCTGGGCCAGCTCCAGATCACGGGCAGCGCGGTTAGCGGCGTCGAGACCTTCCGCAATTTTCTCCTGGCGTTCGCGCATGGCACCGACCAGCGGTGGCCATACGAACTTCATGCAGAACCAGACGAAAATCGCAAAGGCAATCATTTGACCCAAAATGGTCAGGTTCATATTCACAGTGATTCACCTCTTGCCATTACGTTAAAGTAGGTAGACGAGCGACCCGGAGGGCCGCACCTACTTATCAGGCTGCAGACGGTGCTACTACGAAAATCAGGTACATCGCGATACCAACACCGATCATCGGCACGGCGTCAAGCAGACCGGCCATCAGGAAGGTTTTGGTTTGCAGCTGCGGACCCAGTTCCGGCTGACGAGCGGTGCCTTCCAGCAGCTTGCCACCCAGCAGGGCGAAACCGATGCCAGTGCCCAGTGCACCCAGACCGATCATGATAGCAGCAGCGATATATACGAGTTCCATGTGAGACTCCTGAAGTTACTAGTTAGTGATTTAAGGGTTTAAAACAGTCTGTCAATTCCGCGTCAGTGATGCTCTTCGTGGGCCTGAGACAGATATACAATCGTCAGAACCATGAAGATAAACGCCTGCAGCGGGATTACCAGAATATGGAAGATTGCCCAGGGTACGTTCAGTACCCACTGCGCGTAGAACGGCAGCAGTGCAATCAGAATAAATACCACCTCACCGGCGTACATGTTACCGAACAGACGCAGTGCCAGAGACAGCGGCTTGGTCAGCAGGCCAAGGATCTCCAGGAACAGGTTGAAAGGAACGGCCAGCCAGTGATTGAACGGGGTCAGTGACAGCTCTTTAGCGAAGCCACCCACACCTTTAATTTTGATGCTGTAGAAAATAATCAGCAGGAAAACGCCGATGGACAGACCCAGAGTACCGTTCGGGTCAGCGGTCGGAACAATCTTGAAGTAAGGCACACCCAGCGCATGCGCAATGGACGGAATAATGTCGACCGGGATCCATTTCAGGGAGTTCATCAGGAACACCCACACGAAAATGGTCAGTGCCAGCGGCGCAATCATGGCGCTGCGGCCATGGAAGGTTTCTTTCACGGTGTTATCAACGAAGCCAACCACCGCTTCCACCAGGTTCTGCGCCGCACCCGGCACACCGGAAGTGGCTTTTTTCGCCACGCGGCTGAAGAACCATACGAACAGCAAGCCCATGAAGACAGACCAGCCGAGGGAATCCACGTGCACCGCCATAAAGCCCATGTCCTGCGCTTCTTTGCCAGACTTGGCAAGCGTCCAAGTAGAGGCAGTCAGTTCCGTTTCAGTACCGTCAGCGTTTTTACGGACATAGCCGGCAGGCAGCTTGCCGTAGGTGAGGTTGGTTAAGTGATGAGCAATATACTCTTGTGAGTTAGCGGCCATTCTTCACTCTCAGTTCCAAAGGTTTATAAATTGGCAATCTTTGCCGAGAACAGATGTCCCAGCTGCACCATCACAAAGCCTGCGAACAGTGCGGGATAATTCAGTGGCCAGCCCTGACTGAAAATGGTGGCAAACATCAGGGCGGTCAGAATAAATTTCCAGGCTTCCCCCCGGTATAACGCCTCGGCGACCTTGCCGGCGTAGCGCGCCCCGCGGAAGCGAAAGGCACGCCAGACAAAATAGGCATTGGGGATCGCACAGGCGATTCCACCCAATAAAGCCGACCAACCGGCAACGCTGCTGTGCAGTGTGGCGATGGCTCCGGCCAGCAGCGTCAGACCCAGCTGTAACAACACAATCCGATGTACGGGTGGGCGCGGTAAAAATGACAACCTGAGGCTCCACACTGGACGATTTGCGGGTTAGCTGACGCAAAAGCGCGGTGATTATATTGACTCACCCCCCGGCCTTCAACCGAAACCGGGGCGCCGAGGGTGAATAATTGGTCGGATACTGTCAAGAAAGGGTGATGTGTCCGGTTGGCAAGTTTGATCTGGCTCAGCGAATGTGGGCCAGAATGCCGTCCAGTTCATCCAGCGAGCTGTAATTAATGACCAGCTTGCCTTTGCCTTTGGCGCTGTGCTGAATGGCCACATTGGCACCCAGACGGTCACCCAGCAGTTGTTCCAGGCGCTGAATATCCGGATCGGGGCGGGCCGGCACCTGCATATCCTTGCCTTTGCCTTCCTGCAGATGCCGCACCAGCGCTTCGGTCTGACGCACGGTTAACGCACGACTGACGACCTGCGCGGCCGCTTCACTCTGGGCACCACCGCTCAGGCCAAGCAGGGCACGGGCATGGCCCATTTCAATATCGCCGTGTTCCAGCAGCCGTTTAACGTCTTCGTTCAGGTTCATCAGGCGCAGCAGGTTGGCCACGGTGGCACGGTTTTTACCCACGGCTTCCGCCACTTCCATTTGCGTCAGCTCAAATTCGTGCTGCAGACGGTACAGCGCATTGGCTTCTTCCATCGGATTCAGGTCTTCGCGCTGGATGTTCTCAATCAGCGCCATGGCAATGGCAGCGTCATCGGCCACATCGCGGATAATGGCCGGTACTTTCTCCAGCTGCGCCAGCTGGGAGGCGCGCCAGCGGCGTTCGCCAGCAATGATTTCGTAGCGGTCGCTGCTGCCAGCCAGTGGCCGTACCACGATCGGCTGCATCAGGCCCTGCGCCTTAATAGAAGCGGCTAATTCTTCCAGCGCTTCGGGCTGCATGTCTTTACGCGGCTGGTACTTACCCGGCTGCAGCCATTCCACCGGCAGGTGACGCAGCTCGCCATCGCGGCTGTCAGCGCTGCTGAATTCTGCCGCATTGTCCGCTGCCGAAGCAGCGGCGGTATCGTCATGAGTGGCCACTGCCGCTGCGCGGGAGCTGGTTAACAGGGCATCCAGCCCCCGGCCAAGGCCACGTTTTCTCTTTGTCATACGTTCTGAAACCTTATGGTCGGTCAGGCACTGGCGGCCTGACGGGTACGGCGATTCATTTCTCCGGCCAGGGCCAGGTAGGCCACGGCGCCCCGGGATGCTTTATCGTACATCAGCACCGGTAAGCCATGGCTGGGCGCTTCGGCCAGCCGCACATTACGGGGAATAACGGTGCCGTACACTTTGTCACCAAAATGGCTCATCAGTTGTGCCGACACATCCACAGTCAGGCTGTTGCGCGGGTCATACATGGTGCGCAATAAACCTTCAATTTCCAGTTTCGGGTTCAGGGTGGTCTGAATCGACTCGATGGTCTGCATCAGCGCACTTAACCCTTCGAGTGCGTAATATTCACATTGCATCGGGATAAGCACCCCCTGCGCCGCCACCAGGGCGTTGACAGTCAGCATATTCAGCGATGGCGGGCAGTCGATCAGGATGTAGTCGTAATCGGGGCGCACTTCGGCCAGCGCCTCACGCAGACGGTGCTCGCGCCGGGGCAGCGTCATCAGCTCCACTTCGGCAGCGGTTAAATCACCATTGGAAGGCAGCAGGTCGTAACCTGCGTGCTCCGTCTTCACCACGGCGGCGGCCGTACGGGCCTGTCCGGTGAGCACATCGTACAAGGATACTTCCAGATCGTGCTTATCCACACCGCTGCCCATGGTGGCGTTGCCCTGCGGATCCAGATCCACCAGCAATACCCGGCGCTTGGTGGCCGCCAGCGAAGCGGCCAGATTCACCGCGGTGGTGGTTTTACCTACGCCACCTTTCTGATTGGCAATCGCCAGAACCTTGCTCACGATCTGCTTCCTTAACTGCCTGCGGCAACCTGTGTTATGCGTTGGACGTCACTGGCAACAGCTGCAGCAAGTGACGCTCGGCGTCGACACCCGGCACCTGTAATGGCCAGCTGGCGGCAACGCGGAAATGCTGTTCAATGGCGGCGATTTCATCCGCCGGATACTGGCCTTTCATCGCCAGAAAACACCCCTGCGGAGCACGCAGATGCTGACACCAGTGGGTCATATCGGCGAGCGAGGCAAAGGCGCGGCTGACGATCATATCGAAAGGATTGGCCGGATGATACGCTTCGACCCGATCGTTCACTATGGTCACATTATCCAACCCCAGCACCGTGCGCGCCTGAAACAAAAAGCGCGTTTTCTTACCGTTACTGTCGAGCAGGGTGAAGGTTTTGTGCGGGTTCATAATCGCCAGCACCATACCCGGCAGGCCGGGGCCGGTGCCGACATCAATAATGTTCTGCGCCTCCTGCACATAAGGATGCACCGCCAGACTGTCGAGCAGATGCAGCGGCACCATACGCTCCGGCTCACGGATGGCCGTCAGGTTATAGGCTTTGTTCCACTTGATCAGCAGTTGCAGGTAATCGCTTAACAACTGCAACTGGCCGGCGCTCAGCTCAATATTCAGCTGCGCGGCACCGCGGGCAATCTGCTGCTGCAGGGCTTCGGCACTCTGGGTCATAACGGACTCGGGTTGCTGCGGGAAAGGCGCGGATGGTAACACAGGGCAGGCGGGGGGCGGGAGACGCCTGAACGGAAGACGTCCGGACGCTGACTTTTTGCGGCGCCCTGCTGCCGAGGTCAGCAAGCGTCTGGCCCACTTTAGTCACCTTGGCCCAAGGCCTCTCTATGGCTACCATGCCTTTTCTCATTAACCATTTCAGGCCCGCTATGCACGCCAACACACCGCCTTCTTCTTACTGGTGGCCTATTGTCGCCGCCGCCACCGCACTGATTGTGGTGCATGGCTTCGGCCGTTTTGTGTACACCCCCTTGCTGCCGTTGCTGGTCGATGATGGCCTGATCAGCCTGCCGCAGGCGGCCTCGCTGGCAACCTGGAACTACATCGGCTATTTAACCGGCGCCATGCTGGCACTGTTTTTATACCAACGCGGTTTCGGCCGCCAGGCTCTGCTGAGCATGCTGGTCGGTAACGCCCTGATCACCCTGATTCAGGTCTGGGCCACCTATTATCCGCTGCTGGCCGGATTGCGCCTGTTAAACGGTATTGGCAACGGCGTGGTGTTTGTATTGGCGCCAGCGCTGGTACTGGAATGGCTGGTGACACAAAGCAAAGCCCACCACAGCGGCCTGATGTACCTGGGCGTTGGCGTCGGCATTCTGGGTTCCAGCCTGCTGGTTGATCTGACCTATCCCTGGCTGCAGGGCGCGACCCGCTGGATTCCGGCCGCCGCCGTTGCCTTACCGCTGGCCTTATGGAGTGCCTGGTATCTGGGCCGCCTGCCCGGTCACGGCCCGGTAACCGGTACCCCGAAGGATGATCACTCAGCCCTGTGGGACCGGGCCAGTACACCACTGTTTCTGGCCTATGCCGGTGCGGGTCTGGGCTACATCCTGCCCATGACGTTTCTGCCCGCGGTGGCCGCCGACTGGAATATCAAAATGGTGCCCAGTGCCTGGTTGTTGGTGGCACTGGCGTCACTGCCATCCACCTGGCTGTGGAATCATCTGGGTGCCCGCATCGGCGACAAGGCGGCGCTGCTGTGGAACTACGCCATTCAGGCCATCAGTATTCTGTTATTGCTGACTCTGGAGCATAAATCCGGGCTGTTCCTCAGTGCCCTGCTGATGGGCGGATCGTTTCTGGGCGCGGTTTTACTGACTCAGCGCCTGGCCCGTACCCTGCACCCGCATCAGGGGCCACGCTTAAGTGCAGCCTTAATTGCCCTGTATGGTTTTACCCAGCTGACCGGCCCCTGGCTGGCCAAACTGGGTATTGAAAGCGGCGCCACCCTCAGCTCTACCTTTATCTGGGGTTTCGGAGCACTGGTCTGGGCCTTTGTGCTGATGCTGTGGGTGCCGGTAAAGGTACCGTCCCCAAAAACCTGATGCCGTTAAGCTTGGTTTAAGCATCCGCGCTCTATTCTGGCCCCAGCTGCAGAGGAGAGCGTTTATGAATACCCCGATTCCATCCAACCACCCCATCACATCCAGTCCCGACTCACCGGAAACGGTGCGCGTCTGGGATCCGCTGGTGCGGGTGTTTCACTGGTCGCTGGTGCTGTTTTTCTTCACCGCCTACCTGTCGGAAGACGTATCCGACACCCTGCACGCATGGAGTGGTTACGCCGTTGCCGGCCTGATCAGCTTCCGTGTGTTGTGGGGCATGATCGGTACGAAACACGCCCGTTTTACTGACTTTGTGCGCTCACCGCGCTCCGTTTTGGCCTATGTAAAAGCCATTCCGGCCGGCAAAGCGCCGCGCTATCTGGGCCATAACCCGGCCGGTGGTGCCATGGTCGTCGCTCTGTTGTTAAGCCTCACCGGCACCATTGTGTTCGGCATGGCCACGCTGGGCGCGCACGATCAGGCCGGACCGTTAGCGGGAACCTGGCTGGCGTCGTTTAACGACCACACGCTGAAAGAAATCCACGAGTTCTTTGCCAACAGCACGCTGGCGCTGGTGTTCCTGCACATTGCCGGCGTGTTGTTCAGCAGTCTGCACCATCGTGAAAACCTGGTGCGTTCCATGATCCACGGCCGTAAACAACGCCGTGATAACGACCACTGACACTGGCTGTAAGCCGGTAACCAAACCATACTGACGTCCCGGAGGACATTATGAAAACACTGTTATCAATCACCGCCGTAACCGCCGCTCTGACCGCTGGCGCCTTCAGCTTGCCGGTACTGGCTGGCGACGACTTCAGCGCGGAAGAGATTCAGCAGCTGGTCAACGCCGGCATCGTACAACCGCTCGACAGCCTGCTGCAGGCCAAACCACTCACCGGCAAACTGCTGGACAGCGAACTGGAACGTGATGACGGCCGCTGGGTATACGAAGTGAAATGGCTGGATGATGAAGGCCGCCGCCATGAAACCGAGATCGACGCCAATACCGGCAAATGGCTGGACGACGACATCAAAAAACGCTGAGACAGCCGATGAAACTGTTGCTGATTGAAGATGACCGCAACTTAACCGACGCCCTGCAGCCTGTGCTGCGGGGCGCTGGCTATGCGGTAGAACTGGCCCATAACGGTATCGACGGTGAATTTCTGGGCAACGAGTTACAGCCCGACCTGATTATTCTGGACCTCGGGTTACCCGGTAAAAACGGTCTGGAGGTTCTGCGCAGCTGGCGCGCGGCCGGCAACCGCACCCCGGTGCTGATTCTGACCGCCCGCGATGCCTGGCATGAGCGGGTCGATGGTCTGAAAGCCGGCGCCGATGATTATCTGGGCAAGCCCTTTCATACCGCCGAACTGCTGGCACGACTGGAAGCCATTGGCCGCCGTCAGCAGGGCCATGCCAGCAACGAACTGCACTGGCGTGGCGTAACGCTGAATACCGACAGCCAGCAGGCCACCGGCGCCGATGGCCGCATCCTGCAATTAACCGGCATTGAATTCCGCCTGCTGCGCTACCTGATGCAGCACCCGCAGGACGTACATTCCAAAACCCGCCTCAGCGAGCATGTGTACGAAGAAGAGCAGCAACGGGACAGCAACGTGCTGGAGGTGTACATCAACCGCCTGCGCCAGCATTTCGGTAAAGACTTTATCGAAACCCGCCGCGGGCAGGGCTACCAGTTAGCGCCGGAGACCACTGCATGAGGTCGATTCAGCAGCAACTGCGCCGCCAGTGGCTGATCAGCCTGCTGGTATTAATGCTGCCGTTGTTGCTGCTGGCCGATTACGGCGTACGTCAGATGATCGGGCATTATGTTTTAAGCCGCCTGCAGCATGATGCCGACAGTCTGATTGCTGCCCTGCAGCGCGACCCGCTAAGCGAAACGTGGCAGCTGCAGGACAACCGGTTGGGTACCGTCTATCAGCGCGTCTATTCCGGCCATTATTACGCCGTCCGCAACACCGATGCGCTCCTGCAAAGCCGCTCATTGTGGGATAAAACACCGCCCGTCCTGAACCTGAGCAGCGGCGAACGCCGTGACTGGACGCAGCCCGGTATTAACACCGGCAACCGGCAGGAGATGTGGCTGAACCTGGCACTCGGTATTACGGTAGACAACCAGCCTTTTACCCTGTGGCTGGCCGAAGACATCAGCGCCCAGCAGCAACAACTGCAACGCTACCGGCTGGTCGCACTGACCCTGCTCGGGCTGACGCTGACCGTGCTGCTGCTGATTCAGCGTGGGCAATTAAGCCGCGCCTTCGCCCGGCTGCACCCTCTGCAACAACAGCTGCGCGAATTGCGCTTTGGCGAGCGCGACAATCTGGGTGCGGCCAGCGGCCAGTACCCGCAGGAAGTACAACCGCTGGCGGAAGAAATCGACCGCCTGCTGCAACAGCTGCAACAGCGGGTGGGGCGCTCCCGCAATGCACTGGGCAATCTGGCCCATGAAATGAAACGCCCGCTGCAACAGCTGCAGTTGCTGGCCGAACAGCTCAGTCCACAACAGCAACAGCAGCAGCGCGAGGTGCTGGAGCGCCTGCAAACCCTGATTCAGCGCGAACTGAAACGGGCGCGCATCGTCGGCGTGGCCTCCCCCGGCCGCCATACCAAACTGGCTGACGAACTGCCGGTCTTGCTGGACGTACTGCAACGGCTGTATCCGCAGGTGACCATTGCAAGCGACTTTCCGGCCGATGCTATCCTGCCGCAGGACCGTGACGATATGCTGGAATTACTCGGCAATCTGCTGGATAACGCCTGTCTGTACGGCGGGAACCGGGTGCAGCTGAGCATCCGCAATCAGGCTGAGGTGTGGCAGATTCAGGTGTGTGATAACGGCCCCGGCATCAGTGCCGAACAACGCGGGCAATTACTGCAACGCGGGGTGCGGCTGGATGAAAGTGGCCCGCAAGGCAGCGGACTGGGACTGGCGATAGTGCAGGATATTGTCAGCAGTTACGGCGGCACACTGGCCTTAAGCGCGAATGCCCCGCAGGGGCTGTGCGTGGACGTGCAGCTGCCGGCTAGCAGCCACGGGTAACCACCAGCTCATCCTTACTGATGTTGCGCTGCTCGAAGGTCAGGTTGTACTGCACCTGATGCAGAATGTCTTTGTCGCTGCGGCGCTCTGCCAGCCGCGCCAGCAGCTGGGTAAATAACACATCTTCCAGATACGCCTTGTTCAGCGTTTTTTCCTGCGCCGCCGCGTCGTCCAGTTGCTGCAATAACGTATTGATCAGGCGTTGCTCACCACTCATGGGCATATCCTCTGTCATGACCGAAGCAGTGTGGCAGGGGCGGGAGCGGGGCAGGTTGATGGGCGTCAATGTCAGCGTACGGCTATACACCCTAACAACATCGTCCTGACTGACCGGATAAAAATATCCGATATTAATAACACTCTTTTATTATTTTCATCTGCGGTATATGCAATTCATAGCATTGGCTGATAGCCCATGCCATCTCCGGACTCTAGTGTGACCTGCTCATCCACGTTCCGAGTCGTACATATGCTTAAAATAAATAATCTGACCATTATTGCCCTGCTGCTGTTCCTGTCAGCTCAGTCCTTTGGATTGGACTTATCCGAAATCGATATATGGTCTGACAGCAAGCGTTATCAGCGCGGCGACATTATTAAGACAGGAAACGTACCCTACATCGCACTGCTCCCATCCAGAAATGCTGATCCACTGTAGCATTCCGTCATCTGGCGACACATTCGGTTAAATTCAGATAATCCGGTAAAACTGAGGAAATTGTATTTGCCGGGGCACCTTGTTAAGCACAACGGCGATCAGTTTCTGTCCTTGAAAATTAACATGCTGATGGATATATCGCATTTACAGAATAAGCGCCAATGGCTGGTTATCACGGATAGTTTGAATGAATATCAGCCCCCTTCTGACCACGATAATGAAACAGCCGATACTCTGTATGGAACAGACAACAATAACAATGGCATTCGTGATGATTATAAGCAGAGAATTATTCAGAGCGAATTGCCGGAGCACGCTCAGAAACTGGCTTTTGCCGCAGGCAGAATATACACAACTACGATTCACGTTGGCCGGTCAGCGGATGAGATATCCACCGACCTTGCCAGATATACCATGCAGAACTTAATTAATGTCTACCGGTGCAAGCTGATAACAGCACAACAGAATAACGGCCACACATGGAAAGAATCCTGGTTCTACAACACCGTTGACCGACTGGAGGCAAAGTTTTTAATTCAGAATGCACTGAGCAAAATAGCTGGTGAAGAAACTGAATATCAATTCCCTGATAATCCGTGTGCCGAAATTCTTAAAGAAAGGTTGTTCGTATCATCCTGATACTCACCCTTCGGGCTACGCTCAAATCGGCTCCGAGCCGATTTGTCTCACCATCACGTTCGGGCACAAAAAAACCGACTTGCGTCGGTTTCTTTAAGTGGCCCGCCCGAGAGGATTCGAACCTCTGACCTCTGCCTCCGGAGGGCAGCGCTCTATCCAGCTGAGCTACGGGCGGTTTACGGTGTCAGCCGGGGCTGATGTCGTAAGTGCGCGCATTGTATACGCTTTTTAGCGGTGGCTCTACTGCTACAACAAACAGCGTAACAGCAGAGCCTCTGAGCTTACGCACTCAGTCGTTCGATCATGTTTTTCTTTTTCAGGTGCACCAGAATCTGGCTGATGGCGGCCGGGGTAATGCCCGACAGGCGCGAGGCCACGCCCAGAGTTTCCGGCTGCAATGTGCGCAGTTTCTGTTTCACTTCGTTGGACAGGCCGCCAATGGCGTCGTAGTCCAGATCAGTCGGCAGTTTGGTGTTTTCGTAGCGGCGCAGCTGTTCGATTTCTTCCAGCTGACGGGCGATGTAGCCGTCGTATTTGGCCTGAATTTCCACCTGTTCCGCCACTTGTTCGTCGGCCACCGGTTCGCCTTTCAGGCTGGCGACCTGAGCGTAGGTCAGGCCCGGGCGTTTGAGCAGGTCGTTGAGGCTGTATTCGCGCACCGGATTGGTTTCACCCATGGCTTCTACCTGCGCCGCTTCCGGCGTGCCGGGCTGAATCCAGGTGGTTTTCAGGCGTGCGGCTTCCTGTTCAATCGCTTCTTTCTTGGCTGAGAATGCCGCCCAGCGGGCATCGTCCACCACGCCCAGTTCGCGGCCAATTTCAGTTAAGCGCAGGTCGGCGTTGTCTTCACGGAGCACTAAGCGGTATTCAGCGCGGCTGGTGAACATGCGGTAGGGTTCTTTGGTGCCCATGGTAATCAGGTCGTCGACCAGCACGCCGATGTACGACTGGTCGCGGCGCGGCGTCCAGGCGTCTTTGTCCTGCGCGCGCAGGGCGGCGTTAATACCGGCCAGAATGCCTTGCGCACCGGCTTCTTCATAACCTGTGGTGCCGTTGATCTGACCGGCAAAGAACAGGTTGTTCACAAATTTGGTTTCGAGGCTGTGGCGCAGGTCCTGCGGGTTGAAGTAGTCGTACTCAATCGCATAGCCCGGACGGGTAATGTGAGCGTTTTCAAAGCCACGGATGCTGTGGATATAGTCCAGCTGCACATCAAACGGCAGCGAGGTGGAAATGCCGTTCGGGTACAGCTCCATGCTGTTCAGGCCTTCCGGTTCCACAAATACCTGATGGCTGGTTTTGTCGGCAAAACGAGTCACTTTGTCTTCAATCGACGGGCAGTAACGCGGGCCAATGCCTTCAATCACGCCGGCAAACATGGGCGAGCGGTGCAGGTTGTTGCGGATAATCTCGTGGGTGCGCTCGTTGGTGTGGGTGATGTAGCAGTTCACCTGTTGTGGGTGCTCACTCACATGGCCCATAAAGGACATCACCGGCAGCGGAGTATCGCCGGGCTGCACTTCCATGACGGAAAAATCGACGCTGCGGGCATCGATACGCGCCGGGGTGCCGGTTTTTAAGCGACCCACATTGAACGGCATTTCACGCAGACGCTTCGACAGTGCGATGGACGGCGGATCACCAGCGCGGCCGCCACTGTGGTTTTCCATACCAATGTGGATAAGTCCACCGAGGAAGGTACCGGCGGTGAGCACCACGCAGGTGGCGTGAATGCGCATATTGGTGTTGGTCACCACGCCACAGACGGTCGAACCGACGCCGTCGCCCTGTACCATCAGGTCGTCACAGGCGGCCTGGAAGATATCCAGATTCGGCTGGTGTTCCACAATGTCACGGATCGCCGCCCGATACAGCTGACGGTCGGCCTGAGCGCGGGTAGCCCGCACGGCCGGGCCTTTGCGGCTGTTGAGAATGCGGAACTGAATACCGGCTTTGTCGGTAGCACGCGCCATCGCACCGCCGAGGGCGTCGATTTCCTTAACCAGGTGGCTTTTACCGATACCGCCGATGGCCGGGTTGCACGACATCACACCCACGGTGTCGGTGTTGTGGGTGAGCAGCAGAGTTTTACAGCCGGTACGCGCCGCTGCCAGTGCCGCTTCGGTACCGGCATGGCCACCACCGACCACAATGACGTCATAACGGACAGGATAATCCACAAACCACCTCGGAAATCAGTTACCGCCGGAACCGGCGCAGGAGAAAAGGGCGCGATTATAGCAGCCTTGGCAGCCGTACGGCAGTAGCCTGTGTACTTTTTAACCAATAATTTTACGCACAGCCGTATTGCCCTGAATAAGGCTGTGCAAAATCATTTTCCACAATTGTGGAAAACTTTATATTTTACTTATAAATCATAGAGTTATTGAAAAAATAAGATCGTGGATAACATTACATAAAAAACCGGCCTGAAGCCGGTTAAAAAGTTATTCGGAACATTTCCCCGCAGAATGAACGGCTTTATCCCATCTCACTCACAGGGTTATCCACAGGCTAAGGTTCGGTGCCAGTACCGGTTTCACCGGCCGGTGGTTCGGTATCCGGCGGCGGTGTGGCGCCAGCTGGTGGAGTGAAGCTAAAAAACAGCAGGCTGCTGGTGTTGTTGCTGCGCAGGTAAAACTCCAGATTGCCATCAGCGTTGAAACCAGCGTAGCCGCTGGCGGGTTCGTTAAAAGCCGGGCAGTTTTCACGCTTACTAATCGCAACCTTATAAAGGTTATTGCGGCCACCATTCTCCAAAACCAGCGAACCGCTAAAGCTGCATCCGCTATCAGGTTCCGCAACCGCTTTAAAGGTTACTAGCTCACTTTTAGGAGCAGGAGAGGTGAAGCGCAGTGCGTAAGACGAATTTGTCCATTCACCGGCAGAGGTTAACAAGCGGAGCGGAGCCTGATTTCCCCAGGTATCATCCTTTTCCAAGCGGACATTACCCTGCGATACACCGTTGACACTGTAAGGACCGAAGAGCACATCGTTATCGCCACTCAGCAATACATCCCAAAGATAATCAGATGGGGCGCCATCTGCTACGACCTCAGGTCCAATACCAGAAGCTGTGTTTAAGGCATAGGCAAAAAGCTCAGTGGGAGCTGTTCCATCTGAGAGAAGATCTGTGGATCCGTAATAACCATTACTATCGTCAAAGGCGTATACGATTCCGTTGTATATCAAAGCACGTACATTTGATGAGCTACCCGCCGGACTGCTCCAAAACCCATTTAAAGACGACGTTGCGCCAGAAACCCGTTCGCCCTGATCGTTCACCGGATCCAGCTCGTCACTTTCTGAAATACAGCCCACCAGCCCCAACGCCAGTATCATTGCCACAATACGCACTCAGTTTCTCCTGCCCGGCAACGTCCGGGGTGTAATTCTCTGTTTCTTACATCGGCCGGCGACGCCGGCTCTTGAATGCCGGCGTGCTCGCCAGAGCGCTTCCTGCGTGAACACTGTGTGCTGCCCGCAGGGCGTTATTCCGCTCTGGCTTACGTTAAAATCCACCCACTGTTAACTCTGATCATTATTATCACGGCGTTCGCCGGAGCACCCATGACCACATCCCCGGCCTTCCAACCTATTAATATGGACCGCAGCCAACGTACGGTAATCGTGGCCGGCGAACAAACCTGGCTGCCGGCTCCGCAAGCGCCGGTTGAGCGCATCCCACTGGAGCGTGAGGCGCCAGAGCAGGGGCAAACCACCAGTTTTGTGCGCTATCTGCCCGGTGCCCGTTTTCCCCAGCATAACCACCCGTTGGGCGAAGAAATTCTGGTACTGGAAGGTGTGTTCAGTGATGAATCCGGCGACTACCCGGCCGGCAGCTATTTGCGCAATCCACCCGGTTCCAGCCATGCGCCGTTTTCCGAAGCTGGCTGCCTGATTTTTGTAAAACTGAACCAGTTTGCCGCAACCGATACCGAGGTGGTGCGCATCCGCCCGCAAGATCAGCAATGGCGGCCCGGCATCGGCAACCTGCGCGTGTGCCCGTTGCACGAACATCAGAGCGCCAGCACTGCTTTTGTGCATTGGCCTGCCGGTGAGATTTTTCAGCCGCACCGGCACTGGGGTGGGGAAGAAATTGTGGTTATCAAAGGCTGCTTCCGCGATGAGTACGGCGCTTACCCGGCCCACAGCTGGTTGCGCAACCCGCACCTCAGCCAGCACCATCCCTTTGTAGACGAAGAAACCTTAATTCTGGTGAAAGTTGGCCATATATAACCGGCCGACGGCAAAAGATTGTCGTAACCCCACCTGTTTACCCCGTAATGCCCGGCCTATTCTGTGCGCCATAATCACAATAAAAGCCACTGCAAACTCACCGGGCTTACGAGGCACAGCATGAACAATTCTCTGGAACAGGCACAGCAGATCAGCGCCAGCATCGACATTACCGGCCGCAAAATGGAATTTGATTTTGAACCCGGTGATATTCCACGCTACTGGTACGGCAACAATGCCTTCAAATCCACCTTTATGAATGCCTTATCCTGCCTGTTTCCCGAAGGCGAGCGCATGTTTATGGATGCCGTACGCGACAACCAACAGTGCGTAACTGATCCGCAATTACTGCAACAAATTAAAGGTTTTATTAAACAGGAAGCCATCCACGGCCACGAGCACGCTCAATACAACGATTTTCTGAAGCGCTGGCAGTATCCCATCGACAAAATCATGAATTTCGAAAAGAAAGAGAAAGTGTGGCTGAAAAAATGGCTGTCACCCGCCCGGCGCCTGGCCATGACCTGCGCGCTGGAACACTTCACCGCCATCATGGCGCATCAGGTATTAACCAACCCCGATTTTACCGAAGGCATGCACCCGCAATTTAAAGAAATGTGGCGCTGGCATGCTATCGAAGAAACCGAACACAAAGCCGTGGCTTACGATGTGTACCAGCAGGCGGTGGGCAGCTACTGGCTGCGCATTTACACCATGCTGGTCGTTACCGTTATGTTCTGCTTCCGCACCTCGTTATTTCAGGCCATTTTTCTGTGGAAAGACGGCCAGCTGTTCAACCCCAAAGTCTGGTGGCACGGCGTTAAGTTCTACTTCCTGAAACCCGGTTTGGTACGCAATATCTGGAGCGATTATCTGGATTATTTCCGCCGTGACTTCCACCCCTGGATGCACGATAACCGCGAACTGCTGCAGCAGTGGGAAGCCGAAGGCCAGAAATATAAGGCAGTGTGAAGGCTTAATGCCCACACCAGCCTTTTAACCGGTGCATGTGCTGATAAAGGCGGTTGGGGATTCTTGCCGAACCCATCCAACCCTGTGCTAAGGTCCCGTTATCCACAACCGGAGGTTCCTTATGCCCAAGTTGCCGCTGTTATTTGGTTTATCGGTTTTTCTGGCGTTGCCAATCACGCTGCCGGCGGATGAGGCAGCACCGCTGTCAGCCAGCATGGCCGTGGGTGATACAGCGCGCACGCCGCAGCCGGTAGCGAATCCTTTGGGAGTGCTGGCGTTATTTTCACAAACAGCCGCGCTGGCACCTGGCCTGGTAAATCAACTGCTGGGGGCGGGGTTTGAGGCGCAGATGCAAATTCCGCCCGAGCATCTGGGCGTTAAGTTCTGGGATTTGCGCACCGGCCAGGAGATTGACCGGCAGGAAATCCGTAACCTGGTCGGCGTAGGCAACCATGCCGCCCTGTTGCAGCTGTGGCAGGCGGCCGAACAGTTATCGCCCGGGCAATTGCCGTTAACCGTGGCGCAGCTGATGGATATTACCGATGCCGCCTATATTGGCAGCCTGATGCAACCGCCAGTGCATATCGATATTGAATATTACGATACCCGTCATGGCCCGACGGGTAAGGGCGGCGGCGCTTCGGGCAGTACTCCCGCGGCACCTTTACCGCCCGTTCCGGCAGAGCCCAGGCCTTAAAGCATGCGCTTTAAGGTGTCGTCTTTTTTCACAAAATGATGCAGCAAAGCCATACCCACGTGGCCAGCAATTAACAGCAACAACAGCCAGGCTATGGGTGAATGCAGGCTGCCCAGGCTGGCCATCCATTCCACGCCATCACCACGGGCAATCAGCTGCATACCGAATACTTTCAGACCGTAGCCTTTGCCCACCAGATACATAACGCCGGTAATGGGCATCACCAGCATCCCCAGGTACAGCAGGCCATGGCCGGCTTTTACCAGAGCCACCGGCTCGGAGCGCGGACGGTTGTCTTTCTGTTTAATCGCCCACACCAGGCGGATGATCACCAGCAACATAATTAAGGCGCCAATTGAAACGTGCCAGGGCACCAGGGTTTGGCCAACCCAGTGTTCGCCATCATTAATACGATCGAAAATCTTCAGCAGTTGCCAGCCAATGAGCAGGGCCATGCCCCAGTGCAGCAGGCGTGACAGGGTTCCGTAGCGTTGGGGAGTATCGTTCATGTGGCAGCTCCTTGTTGTTGCCATTGAAGGTATGGGAAGCCTAACACAAGTCATTTTTTTTGCTTATGACAGGAACGACAGGTTAGTGCTCCTCCCCACCCATATTCCCATGGAGGTACAATACGAACGTTCAGCACTGGCCAACAGAAGGATTTGGCTGTTGCAGTTAGCAACTTTTTTCTGGTCGGATTTATGTCTGCAGATAATTTCTCCCGCTCCGGCCGTCAGCTGCACAAAATGCAACTCCGGGTATTGTTGATGGCCGCCTCAGGCATTCTTATTACCGCGTTGCTGGCCGGCCTTTCCACTGTCTGGCCATTTTATCGGGCCGCTCATCAGAACATCGCTAACCTGACCCAGATTTCCGTCGAGGCACAGGCCCAGGCACTGCATAACCAGCTCGGCCGTTATCAGGACATGGCTCAACAATTTACCAGCCGCACGGAAATCCGCCGCCGCCTCAGTGCTTATGCCGAAGGCAAAACAGACCTGCCAACACTGCAAGCCTACACGCTGCCCCGGTTACAGGATGCCATGCGTCAGGCACCAGCAGCGCTTGGGCTGATACGTTTTGGGCCGAATGGGGAAGAAATCGTACGGCTGGGTACGGTTCCGGATCAGTTCCAACGGAACACCGACCATCCATCCGACTATCCCTATCAGTTGCATTACCTGCCGGATGGCACCGTGCTGGTGCAATCCTGCGCCCCCATACTGAATGACAGCGGTATACCGATTGGTATGGATGTGGTGTTTTTTGATGCCAGACTGCTGCTGAATTTGTTTGATGACAACGGCTGGCTGAACAGTGCCGGTATTCAATTGCAGGATACTCAGGGGCTGCATGAAATTTTCCGTCAGAATGGCGTTTTCAGCATACGTCCACTGGCAACGGTTCCTGCCACTGACCATCAGGAGCATTTTTTATTATTCAGTGCCCCACTGAATAACGGCACCTGGCAGTTAACCCTGAACCTGCCAGATACGTATTTCAAAGATCAGATTACCGGTTTACTGCTGTGGCCAACCTTAGTCATTTTTTCTCTGGCGGTGGGTGGTGCGTTACTGGTAGCACTGGGCATGCGCCCGTTATTGCAGCGTTTAAGCCGGCAATCGTTGCAGCTGCGCGAATCTGAACAATATCTGCGCCAGGCTGCCAGCGTATTTCGTTTTGCTCGTGAAGCCATTCTGATTACTGACCCTGATTTCAATATTATTGAGACCAACCCGGCCTTTACCGATGTGACCGGCCACAGCGCTGTGCGTCTGAAAGGACAGTCGTTACGAACCTTGCTGGTTGAACGCGAAGAGCTGGACAAAAAAATCGGGAAGGTTCAGGAGGAGCTGACCAGCACCGGCTCCTGGGAAGGGGAAGTGCATTACCAGCGGGCCGATGGCCGGAATATGGTTGCCCTGCAAACCATCAGCGCGGTACATCACAACGATGGCAAGCTGGTGCGTTATATCCATATTTTTAACGACATTACCGAAAAGCAGCAGGCCGCAGAAGTTATTCAGCACCTGGCACTGCATGATGAATTAACCGGACTGCCAAACCGGGTTTGCCTGGAACAGTACCTGGGCCGGATACTGGCCGAACGGGATGCCGCCAGCCCGATGCTGGCCATACTGTTTCTGGATCTGGACCGCTTTAAAGAAGTAAACGATACCCTCGGGCATCAGGCCGGTGATGAATTATTAAAAATCGTTACCAGCCGTCTGCAGGCCAGTGTACGCGCCGATGATCTGCTCGCCCGGCTGGGCGGCGATGAGTTTATTCTGGTGCTCAACCCGGTGCATGAAGCCGATAACGCCGCCCGGGTAGCCGCGCACATTGTGCAGGCGCTGGCCGAGCCCTTTCATATACATAACACCAATACCCGCATCGGCGTTTCTATTGGTATTGCCCTGTGTCCGCACCATGGCAGTACCATCGACAGCCTTATTAATGCTGCCGACAGCGCGATGTACCAGGCCAAACAGGGCGGGCGCAATACCTGGCGTTTTGCTCCCCGTCATGTTTCCTGAAACCAGCGGGCAAAGGGCAATAACCCTTGCTATGATTGCCACGTAAGGATTTGTATCAGGACGAGCAGGATTATTTTGTGGGTATTTTTTTGCAATCAGCGGCTGGTTGTTTGCAGCGGCTTTTTTCTTATCTGGGTTTTTATCCCACACTGTGGCTGAGCCTGCTGTTATTTGCGCTGCCCGCTGCCGCCGAAACACCGACGCCACCCGCCGAATGAACTGGATCTTATTTTTACCAATCCTTCGCACTTTATTGAACTGCGGACACTGAACCAGTTATCCGGTGCTCTGGCCACCCTGACCCGGCTGGAAAATAACCAGCCAGTATCAGAATTAGGCGGCGTTATTATCCGCCGCGCTGACCGCCCGGAACTGCAAACCCTGCACGACCTTCAGACTGTTCGTATCGCTGCCGTTGGTACTCAGTTCCTCGGTGGTTATGCCACCCAGATGATTGAGCTGAAAAAAGCCGGTCGTGATCGTTATGCGGTGTATCAGCCGGATCAACCCGGCTGATACCGCTGCTTATTTCCCGATACAGAACGAGCCGAAAATCTGACCGAGCAGATCATCGGCGGTAAAGGCGCCGGTGATTTCGTTCAGTGCGTTCTGCGCCATGCGCAAATCTTCGGCCAGCAGTTCGCCGGCACCCATGCCTTCCAGCTGTAAACGACCGTTATCCACGGCCTCTTTGGCGCGGTTCAGAGCATCAATATGGCGGCGGCGGGCGAGGAAACCGCCTTCGGCACCGGCATCAAACCCCATCACTTGTTTTAAATGCACACGCAAGGCATCCACACCATGATTGTGCTTGGCGGACAGGGTGATGGTGGGAAAACGGTCGGCGTTGTTCAGGCCGATGGTTTCTGTGGATAAGTCGGCTTTGTTGCGGATAACCGTAATACGGCCACTGTTCAGCAACTCAGTGGCCTGTTGCTGTAACCCACGCTCATCGTACAGAGCGTGCAGCAGCTGTTCAGGGTCGGTTTCGGTGGTGGTGGAATCGATCATCAGCAGCACGCGGTCAGCTTTGCTGATTTCATCCCAGGCACGCTGAATACCGATGCGCTCCACTTCGTCCGGGGCATCACGGAGGCCGGCGGTGTCGATGATGTGCAGCGGCATACCGTCGATGTGGATATGTTCTTTCAATACATCGCGCGTGGTGCCGGCAATATCGGTCACAATCGCCCGCTCCACACCCGCCAGCGCATTCAGCAGTGAGGACTTACCCGCATTCGGACGGCCGGCAATCACCACGTTCATGCCTTCGCGCAGCAGTGCGCCCTGATTGGCTTCGCGCAATACGGCCAGCAGTTCGTTGTCCACTGCATCCAGCATGGCGGCCACTTTACCGTCACTGAGAAAATCGATTTCTTCTTCCGGAAAATCGATGGCGGCTTCCACGTACATGCGCAGGTGAATCAGCTGGTCGAGCAGGCTGTGTACCCGCTTCGAGAATTCGCCCTGCAGGGAACGCAGCGCGCAACGCGCCGCCTGTTCGGAGGCCGAGTCAATCAGGTCGGCAATGGCTTCGGCCTGGGCCAGGTCGAGCTTGTCGTTCAGAAAGGCGCGCTCGGAAAATTCACCGGGGCGGGCCAGCCGGCAACCCAGCGCCACCACTTCTTTCAGCAATAAATCCAGCACCACCGGGCCGCCATGGCCCTGCAGTTCCAGCACGTCTTCGCCGGTAAAGGAATGCGGATTGGGGAAAAACAGAGCGATGCCTTCATCCAGAACCGTGCCGTCGACCGCGCGGAACGGGCCGTAATGGGCATAGCGGGGTTTCGGCGTAATACCCAGCACCGCTTGCGCGATAGTAAGCGCACGCTCACCGGAAACGCGAATAATACCCACGCCGCCGCGACCGGGCGCAGTGGCAATAGCAGCGATGGTGTCTTGATGAATATTCATAAGGTTAAGGGTTCGGAGTTAAGAGTTCAGCGCGCGTTACGGATTAATGGCAACGCACGCTGAACGCTCAACCCCCAACGGTTCAGGCGTTTTCGATCTGTTTGGTAATCACGTACTGCTGCGCAATCGACAGCAGGTTGTTCACCACCCAGTACAGCACCAGACCGGCCGGAAACCACAGGAAGAATACGGTGAAAATCACCGGCATGAATTGCATCACGCGCGCCTGCATCGGGTCCGGCGGTGTCGGGTTCAGCTTCATCTGAATGAACATGGAGGCACCCATGATCAGCGGCAGAATAAAGTAAGGGTCCATCACCGACATGTCTTTAATCCACAGAATGAACGGCGCTTGACGCAGTTCCACCGATTCCATCAGTACCCAGTACAGAGCAATGAACACCGGCATCTGAATCAGAATCGGCAAGCAGCCACCCAGTGGGTTGATCTTCTCGTCGCGGTACAGCTTCATCATTTCCTGACCAACCTTTTCCCGGTTGTCGCCGTACTTTTCCTTAATTTCCTGCATCTTCGGCGCGACTTTGCGCATATTGGCCATGGAGCGATAGCTCATCGCTGACGGCTTGTAGAACAGCAGTTTGATACAGATGGTCAGCAGAATGATGGCAAAGCCCCAGTTACCCACCAGGCCATGGAAGAAGGTCAGCAGCCAGAACAGCGGCTGAGCAATCCACCACAACCAGCCGTAATCCACGGTCAGATCCAGATGGTCGGCAATTTCCGCCAGACGATCCTGTACCTTCGGGCCCAGATACAAACCGGCACCCATTTCAGTGCTTTCACCAGCGGCCAGTGTTACCGGCGCACCATAGAAACCAAACAGGTGGTTGCCCTGCACATAACGGCCGTTGTAGGTGTACTGCTGATCCTGTGCGGTTGGCACCCAGGCAGTCAGGAAATAATGCTGCAACATGGCGGCCCAGCCACCGGTCTGCACATTTTTGTAGGCGCCGTCCTGCAGATCATCAAAAGTTACTTTTTCGTAACGGTTTTCTTTGGTGGTTAACGCCGCCCCCAGATACGCCGCCATACCCAGCTGTGAACCCGCCGACGGATCCGGAGAGCTGTCACGCTTCAGCTGCGCATAAAATACGCCCTGCCAGGATTCGGCCGAGGTATTTTTTACACGGAAATTCACATCCACCAGATAATCACCACGACGGAAGGTGAATACCTTATCAACACTGGATTTGTCGTTGCTGGCCGTCAGCACCACCTGCAACTCGTCCTGACCTTCCGCCAGCTCAAACTGGGTTTTTTCCACCCGGTATAAAGCAGCGCCTTTGCTGTCGATGCCATCACGACCCAGCAAACCACTCTGAGCGGTGTAGGTACGACGCTGGTTGCGCTCCATCAGCACAAAAGGAACATTCTGCTCATCAATAGAAGCAGGGTATTCCGGCAGCAGAACTTCCACCACTTCACCACCACGCGGATCAATAGTGATCTGCAGTACGTCGGTGGTTACCCGGATCAGGTCAGCAGCAGGTTTTTCTGCCGTTGCCACCACGGCCGGCGCATCTGCAACAGCCGGTGTTTCAACCACAGCGGCATCGCTGGTATCAGGCATATCCTGCTGCACCGGTGCTGCGGTTTGGCTGATGGGGGCGACAACCTGGGATTTCTGACCGTAATCATTGTTCCAGGCAAGAATAAGAAGGTATGAAGTGATGGCCAGGCCAATAAAAATGACCGTACGTCGGATATCCATGATCAGGGTTTCCGTTGACAACAGTGGGAGGAATGGTTGGGTAAATCAGGTACCGGATCAACACCATGGGAACCCCAGGGATGACACCGGCCCAGACGTTTCAGCGCCAGCCAACCACCACGTACAGCACCGTAACGACGAATGGCTTCGTCAGCATAGGCTGAACAGGTAGGGTAATAGCGGCAACGGCTGGGTATAAAGGGACTGATTGCATTGCGATAGACAGCGATCAGCAACAGCAATGCCTTAGCGCCCGGACGGGCGGCGGTTGGAGCGGCGGCCGTTTGCTTGTCGGTCATTGGAAGGACGCTTCAATCTGAACCAAAGGGCGTCAATCATCGCACGAATTTGCTGGTTGTCCAGTTCGGCAAGACCAGAGCGGCCGAGCACCACAAAATCCAGCGCATCCAGCTGTTGCTGATGGTGGCGGAAGGATTCCCGGATAATACGTTTTACCCGGTTGCGGTCCACGGCACGCTTGATCTGCTTTTTAGCCAGCACAAAACCGAGCCTGGCCTGGTTCTGCTCATTCGCTGTTGCCAGCAGCAAAAGCTGCGGCGAACTGCTGCGCCATTCGGTGTTGTCAAAAACCCGTTTGAACTCAGCCGGCTTTAACAAGCGGGCTGAGCGCAGGAATGAGGTTTCTGACATCAGACGGACATCACAGCGTCAGATGATCAGTTAAACAGTCAGACTGTGACGGCCTTTAGCACGACGACGGGCCAGAACCTGACGACCATTTTTGGTGGCCATACGGGCACGGAAACCGTGAGTACGCTTACGCTTCAATACGGTTGGTTGGAAAGTACGTTTCATAACACTGTCACCCAGTTAAGTGAAAGGGGCAAATTTTAAGGGCGTGAATTGTATGAGAAAGCACCGGCATAAGCAATGATCATTTTGAACGCTGTTTTGGGCGTTATCCCGTTACGGTTTTATATTGATTAAATAATGTTTGAAGAAAGAAAGAAGAGAATTTGTTGTTATTGTTATTAGTGCCCGCCTGACTTGTGGAAAACACAAAAAATACCAATAACATCATGGTGTTACGAATTTTATAAGTACGTGGAGTAGTCGCGTACAAGGCGTGCATGAGCTGGGTCTGAAGCCGGTATGGAATGTGGGTGGAATTCACTGCTGGTGGTGTTTTGCGGTTATGCACAAAAGCATCCGGAGGAAAGCACGGTAGTTATCCACAGAAGAGGCGGGTTGTTTTTTGGCCGGAAGAACTTTCTGCTGTGGATAACATAA